>NZ_JANCLM010000027.1:0-89253 GCF_024259445.1 Pseudomonas sp. DVZ6 | reverse complement strand
GGACCACAGATCCTTCAAAAAGGGACCCGCCGTAAGGGCGGAAAGGTGACTATGCGTCACCATCGCCAATGAATGCGCATAAAAAAATAAAAACAATCATCCCCGAACCCGAACCCGAACCCGAACCCGAACCCGAACCCGAACCCGAACCCTTGCCCAATCCCCCACCAACCGCTATCGTCCAACCCCAAGAAAATTCATCCGATGACTGGACATACCCACCCCGTGCCCCCGCTCATCAAACGCTCCCTGGTAGAACAAGCCGTAGACCAGCTCCGCGACCGCATCGCCAAGGGCACCTGGTCCATAGGCCAACGCCTGCCCACCGAACCGGAGCTGGCCAGCGACCTGGGCATCAGCCGCAACACCGTCCGTGAGGCCATGCGCGTCCTGTCCTTCAGCGGCCTGGTAGAAATCCGCCAGGGCGACGGCAGCTACCTGCGTACCGCCGTCGACCCCTTGCAGGCCGTGCAGGTCATGTCCCGCTGCGCAGTCGAACACGCTCGCGAAACCCGCCATATCCTTGAAGCAGAAGCCATCGGCCTGGCCGCCGTGCGCCGCACCGACGCCGACCTGCAGGCCCTGCGCGAGGCCCTGCAGCACAGCGCGGAGCACTTCCATGGCGACGTCGACGCCTACGTCGAATGCGACCTGGTGTTCCACCAGCGCCTGGTGGACGCCGCCCACAACCCCGCCCTGAGCGAGCTGTACCGCTACTTCTCCAGCGTGGTCCGCGCCGCCCTGCAGCACAACATGACCACCGTCCCCCGTTGCCAGGCCGTGTTCGACCTGCACGGGCAGATCCTCGACGCCCTCGAACAACGTGATCCGGAGCGGGCCAAGCACCTGAGCCGGACCCTCATCGAATCCTGATAACGAGAAGGCCATGGCCGAACAACTGACCCGCAATACCGCTCCCCGCGAGGCGGAGCTCGAAGAACTGCTGATCGACGCCGAAGCCGACGACGAGCAGGTCCAGCAACAACCTGTCGTGCTGCGCAGGCCCTGGCTGTTGCTGCTGGGCCTGGTGCTGGTGGCGCTGAACCTGCGCCCCGCGCTGTCGAGCATGTCGCCGGTGCTCGGCCAGGTCTCTGAAGGGCTGGGGCTCAGCGCATCGCAAGCCGGCCTGCTGACCACCTTGCCGGTGCTGTGCCTGGGGCTGTTCGCGCCACTGGCGCCGATCCTGGCGCGCCGCTTCGGCAGCGAGCGGGTGATCTTCGGCATCCTGCTGACCCTGGCGCTGGGCATCCTGGTGCGCAGCACCCTGGGCGCCACTGGTGTGTTCCTCGGCAGCCTGATGGCGGGGGCGAGCATCGGCATCATCGGCGTGCTGCTGCCAGGTATCGTCAAGCGCGACTTCCCCCAGCACGCCGGTACCCTGACCGGCGTCTACACCATGGCGCTGTGTCTGGGCGCCGCGATGGCCGCCGGGGCCACGGTGCCCTTGACCCGCCACTTCGATGACAGCTGGGCACTGGGGCTGGGCTTCTGGCTGCTGCCTGCCTTGCTGGCGATGCTGGTCTGGCTACCCCAGTCCCGACAGGGTCATGGCGTGCACAAGGTGGCCTACCGCGTGCGCGGCCTGTGGCGCGACCCGCTGGCCTGGCAGGTGACGCTGTACATGGGCCTGCAATCGTCGCTGGCCTACATCGTGTTCGGCTGGTTGCCTTCGATCCTGATCGGCCGCGGGCTGAGCCCGACCGAGGCGGGGCTGGTGCTGTCCGGTTCGGTGATCGTGCAACTGATCAGTTCCCTGAGCGCTCCCTGGCTGGCCACGCGGGGCAAGGACCAGCGCCTGGCCATCGTGGTGGTGATGCTGGTGACCCTGGGCGGGTTGTTCGGTTGCCTGTATGCGCCGATCGAGGGGCTGTGGGGCTGGGCGATCCTGCTCGGCCTGGGGCAGGGCGGTACCTTCTCCCTGGCACTGACCCTGATCGTGCTGCGCTCCAAGGACGCCCATGTGGCGGCGAACCTGTCGAGCATGGCTCAGGGTGTGGGCTACACGCTGGCCTCCATGGGGCCGTTCGCGGTTGGCCTGGTGCATGATCTGACCGGAGGCTGGAGCGCGGTGGGCTGGATCTTCGCGGTGCTGGGCGTCGGGGCGATCCTGTTCGGTCTCGGCGCCGGGCGGGCGCTGCATGTGCAGGTCAGCAGCGAGCACGTTTAAGGCGCTGACTTGACCCGCGATCGTCATTCACGACGCGAATGGGCATGGTGTTGCTGGCATCCAGGCAGTATCTTGCGGGTTTCGCACCTTGCGCAGGAACAGTCCATGAGTGATGCCAACAGCGCCCTGATCACCCGTTTCTACCAGGCCTTCCAGCGTTTGGACGCCGAGGCCATGGTGGCCTGCTACAGCGAGGACATCGTCTTCAGCGACCCGGTCTTCGGCACCCTGCGCGGGCGTGACGCGGGTGACATGTGGCGGATGCTCACCGCCCGCGCCAAGGACTTCACCCTGACTTTCGACGACGTGCGCAGCGATGGCGCGCACTGGGTGGCGACCTACCTGTTCAGCCAGACCGGGCGGGTGGTGGTCAACGATATCCAGGCGCGCTTCGTGATCCGCGACGGGCTGATCTGCCAACACGACGATATCTTCGACCTGTGGCGCTGGGCGCGTCAGGCGCTGGGCATGCCGGGCGTGCTGCTGGGCTGGACGCCGATGCTGCAGAACAAGGTGCGCCAGCAGGCGTTCAAGGGGCTTCGCGCATTCCAGCAGGCGCGCTGAGGCGTTAAGCTGGCGGCCTTCTTCCGTTGCACCGAACCGAGCCGTGAGCGAAACAGCGACTTCCCCCGACTGCAAACCCTGGTACGTCTACCTGGTGCGTGCCGCCAATGGCTCGTTGTACTGCGGTATCAGCGACGATCCGCAGCGGCGTTTCATCAAGCACCAGAAAGGGCAGGGCGCGCGCTATTTCAAGACCAGCCCGGCGCAGGCGCTGGTGTATGTGGAGCAGTGGCCGGACAAGGGCGAGGCCTTGCGCCAGGAGCGGTTGGTGAAGAAGCTGCGCAAGGCGGCGAAGGAGGCGTTGGTGGCGTCCTATGCCGGACTCGGGGGGTAGTGTCCTCGCCAGGGCACCCGAGACGGGTTGCGGCGCCTTGGCCCTGCACACCTATGGCGCCGCCTTGTTCCCTGTTCAGTGCTTCATGCCTAGTTCGGCATCATCCATCAATGCTTTGGCCAGGGCGCTCAGGTAATACGACGCCCAGAGTAACTGAGGCTTTTCCTCCATGATCCCGGTGATGGTCAGGTCGCGTACGCAGCCGATCAGTTCCGAGGCCTGGTCGCGGGCGTGCTGGCAGGGGATGCCGGGTTCGATGCAGAACAGCGGGTCGGTCATGCCTTCGCCCTGGTAGAACTTGGTCTTGCCGACGGTGGTGGGGGTATCTTCTGTAGTCATAATTCTCTCCCTGAAATGGTCGGTGCCTGTGCGGGCCTCTTCGCGGGTAAACCCGCTCCCACAAGTACAGCGCTGGCTCCAAGGCACAGGTGATTCTGTGGGAGCGGGTTTACCCGCGAAAGGGCCCGCACAGGCAACACATGCATCGCGGCCTAGTGCAACGTCGGCATCTGCGCTGGCATCTGTACCTGGATCAACGCCGCTTCGAGCAACACACGCAGCGACTCCATTTCATGCATCGACGCCATCATCAGCACGGCAGCCGGCGACCTGGGTTTGAGCTGCACGGCATGATGGGCCACGGTCAAGGCGCACAGGGCGTACTCGGTGGCCTGGATGAGGGTGTCTTCGAGGGAGTGAGGGTTGTGGGGTGGATCGGGGACGATCTTTAGCATTGGCTTGGCTCTCTCAGAAGGGCCGCCACCAACTGCTGTCAAACAAGTGGGTGGCAGCTATACGTGGGTTGACAGACCGGTGAGAGAACCTGACCCGGCGCACACGAGGTGCCCCACGCACAGCCGCCATAGAGCGAAATCCATGCGGAAGGTTCTCAGCGGCCTGTCAAAGCCGATCGCTGAATGTGCAGCGACTGCCCGAGACTAGAGGCCAACCCAGACCACCGCAATGGCTTGAAAGGGCTTGGGAGTATGTTTGGGAAATGGACTACAGGGAATGGGGAAAGTCTGATGAATCGGTGATCCGTTCGAGATCGCTGGGGCTGCTTTGCAGCCCTTTCGCGGCACAAGGCCGCTTGTACAAGGGGAGCGCGATTCCTGTAGGAGCGGCCTTGTGCCGCGAAAGGGGCGCAACGCGCCCCCGGCGATTTCAGTCCTTGCGTCGCTTCAACTGGTCGATCAGTTGCGTCGGCAAGCCCTTGATCACCAGCGTCCCCGCTTCTTCGTCATACTCCACCTTCGAGCCCAGCAAATGCGCCTCGAAACTGATCGACAACCCCTCGGCACGCCCAGTAAAGCGGCGGAACTGGTTGAGGGTACGTTTGTCGGCGGGGATCTCCGGCGACAGCCCGTAGTCGCTGTTGCGGATATGGTCGTAGAACGCCTCGGGCCGATCCTCGTCGATCAGGCTGGAGAGCTCTTCCAGCGTCACCGGCTCGCCCAGCTTGGTCTGGGTGGTGGCGTAGTCGACCAGGGTCTGGGTCTTCTCCCGGGCGGACTCTTCCGGCAGGTCTTCCTTCTCGACGAAATCGCTGAAGGCCTTGAGCAGGGTGCGGGTCTCGCCCGGGCCGTCGACGCCTTCCTGGCAGCCGATGAAATCACGGAAATAATCCGAAACCTTCTTGCCGTTCTTGCCCTTGATGAACGAGATGTACTGCTTGGAGTTCTGGTTGTTCTTCCACTCGGACAGGTTGACCCGCGCCGCCAGGTGCAGCTGGCCCAGGTCCAGGTGGCGCGACGGGGTGACGTCGAGTTCGGCGTTCACCGCCACGCCTTCGCTGTGGTGCAGCAGGGCGATGGCCAGGTACTCGGTCATGCCCTGCTGGTAATGGGCGAACAGCACGTGGCCGCCGGTGGACAGGTTGGACTCTTCCATCAGCTTCTGCAGGTGCTCGACCGCGATGCGGCTGAAGGCGGCGAAGTCCTTTTCCTCATCCAGATACTGCTTGAGCCAGCCACTGAACGGGTAGGCGCCGGACTCGCCGTGGAAAAAGCCCCAGGCTTTGCCTTGTTTGGCGTTGTAGCTGTCGTTGAGGTCGGCCAGCAGGTTCTCGATGGCGTCGGAGGCTACCAGTTCGCTGTCGCGCGCATGGAGCACGGCGGGGCTGCCATCGGGCTTCTTGTCGATCAGGTGAACGATGCAATGACGGATTGGCATGGAATTCTCGGTGGTCTGAGCGGTGAAAAGTCGCGCTGCAAAAGTCGCTCAGTTTACCTCAGGGTAGGGGTGATGCAGTGGCCAGATATTGGCACAAATGCCGGTTGTTCGTTTTTTGCTCATTTTTTTGCGATTTTTCCGAAAACCCCCGAAAAACCTGCACAAAATCAATGTCGACAGCGGATATTTCTCGATTCCTGTGGTAGCTTTGCGCGGTCTTGCGCCCCTTGGGTGGCGCATTGCTGGCAGATCGCTTGCGCGGTGTCGAACCAAACGCCGATTTGCGTATCTACATACGCGATCGACGCGGCCTCTGGATTGTCCCGGGCTGGCCCGACCACCGACCAAGCATGCTGCACAACCTCTGATTTGATAGGGAAGGAACACCACCATGGCACTGACCAAAGACCAACTGATTGCCGACATCGCTGAAGCTATCGACGCGCCGAAAACCACCGCGCGTAATGCACTGGAGCAACTGGGCCAGATCGTTGCCGACCAACTGGAAAACGGCGCCGAAATCACCCTGCCAGGCATCGGCAAGCTGAAAGTCTCCGAGCGTCCTGCCCGTACCGGCCGCAACCCTTCGACTGGCGCTGCCATCGAAATCGCTGCCAAGAAAGTCGTCAAGTTCGTTCCAGCCAAAGTGCTGACCGACTCGATCAACAAGTAATTGTTGATGCGTTGACGAAACCGCGCCCGGCTTGCCCGGGCGCGGTTTTTTCATGCCTGTGATTTGCGCGCGGCATGCCATTGCTGGCGTGCGCTGTCGTCCTGGAAACTCCAGGCGACCATGCGACTCTGCTTCTGCCCCTGGCCCATTTCGACGATGCGCAGGGCCTTCACCCCGGCCTTCTTCAAGGCCGCCTCGATACCCGGCAGGTTGCTGGCCTTGGACACCAGGCTGGTGAACCACAGCACCTGGGTCGCGTACTGGGCGCTTTCGGCGACCAGTTGGCTGACGAAGCGGATCTCGCCGCCTTCGCACCACAGTTCGTTGTTCTGCCCGCCGAAGTTCAGTACCGGCAATTTGCGCTTGGGGTCCTGTTTGCCGAGGTTCTTCCACTTGCGCTGGCTGCCGCGGGTGGCTTCCTCGCGGGAGGCATGGAACGGCGGGTTGCACAGGGTGACGTCGAAGCGTTCGTCGGTCTGCAGCAGGCCACTGAGGATATGCCTGGGCTGAGCTTGCTGGCGCAGGCTGATGGCCTTGTCGAGCTTGTTGGCCTGGACGATGGCCTTGGCCGAGCCCAGGGCCACGCCGTCGATGTCGGAGCCGGTGAAGCGCCAGCGGTAGTCGCTGTGGCCAAGCAAGGGGTAGATGCAGTTGGCGCCGACGCCGATATCCAGGGCGCGTACCTGGGCGCCGCGGGGGATCTCGCCGGCATTGTCCTCGGCCAGCAGGTCGGCCAGCACGTGGATGTAGTCGGCCCGGCCGGGGATCGGCGGGCACAGGTAGTCGGCCGGAATATCCCAGTGCTGGATGCCGTACTGGGCCTTGAGCAGGGCGCGGTTGAACACCCGCACGGCCTCGGGGTTGGCAAAGTCGATGCTGGGCTTGCCGTAGGGGTTGGTGATGGTGAAGCGGGCCAGGTCCGGGTGCGCCTTGATCAGGGCGGGGAAGTCGTAGCGGCCCTGGTGGCGGTTGCGTGGGTGCAGGGTGGGTTTTTCGGTCATTGTCGGATCCGGTGTTGCCTTGCTGGTCCAGGGGCCGCTTTGCGGCCCTTTCGCGGCACAAGGCCGCTCCTACAGGAAAGCGCAGGCCTGTGAGCCATGCAATTCCCTGTAGGAGCGGCCTTGTGCCGCGAACGAGGGCGAAGCCCTCGCCGGTCAGTCAGCGATGTAGATGATTACAGCGCAGCAATCCGCGCATGCTGCTCGGTGAAGTTGGCCAGGGCCTGCTCCGACTCGGCCAGCTTGGCGCGTTCCTTCTCGATCACCGCAGGCGGTGCCTTGTCGACGAAGGCGGCGTTGGACAGCTTGCCACCGACGCGCTGGACTTCACCCTGCAAACGCTGGATCTCTTTGCTTAGGCGCGCAAGTTCGGCGTCCTTGTCGATCAGGCCGGCCATCGGCACCAGCACCTGCAGATCACCCACCAGCGCGGTGGCCGACAGCGGCGCTTCGTCCTGCTCGCCCAGCACGGTGAACGATTCGACCTTGGCCAGTTTCTTCAGCAGGGCTTCGTTTTCCTGCAGGCGACGCTGGTCGTCGGCGTTGGCGTTCTTCAGGAACAGTGGCAGCGGCTTGCCCGGGCCGATGTTCATCTCGGCGCGGATGTTGCGCAGGCCCACCATCAGCTCCTTGAGCCACTCGATGTCGCCTTCGGCGGCGGCGTCGATGCGGCTTTCGTTCGCTTCAGGCCACGGCTGCAGCATGATGGTCTTGCCTTCGATGCCGGCCAGCGGCGCGATGCGCTGCCAGATCTCTTCGGTGATGAACGGCATGAACGGGTGCGCCAGGCGCAGGGCGACTTCCAGCACGCGCACCAGGGTGCGACGGGTGCCGCGGGCGCGCTCGACCGGGGCGTTCTCGTCCCACAGCACCGGCTTGGACAGCTCCAGGTACCAGTCGCAGTACTGGTTCCAGATGAACTCGTACAGGGCCTGGCTGGCCAAGTCGAAGCGGAACTGCTCGAGCTGACGGGTCACTTCGGCTTCAGTGCGCTGCAGCTGCGAGATGATCCAGCGGTCGGCCAGCGACAGCTCGTAGGCCTCGCCGTTCTGGCCGCAATCCTCGCCCTTGTCCAGCACGTAGCGGGCGGCGTTCCAGATCTTGTTGCAGAAGTTGCGGTAGCCTTCGACGCGGCCCATGTCGAACTTGATGTCACGACCGGTGGAGGCCAGCGAGCAGAAGGTGAAGCGCAGGGCGTCGGTGCCGTAGCTGGCGATGCCTTCGGGGAACTCGGCCTTGGTCTGCTTGGCGATCTTCTCGGCAAGCTTGGGCTGCATCATGCCGCTGGTGCGTTTTTCCAGCAGGGCGTCGAGGGTGATGCCGTCGACGATGTCCAGCGGGTCGAGGACGTTGCCCTTGGACTTGGACATCTTCTGGCCCTGGCCGTCGCGGACCAGGCCGTGCACGTAGACGGTCTTGAACGGTACCTGCGGGGTGCCGTCCTCGTTCTTGATCAGGTGCATCGTCAGCATGATCATCCGGGCGACCCAGAAGAAGATGATGTCGAAGCCGGTGACCAGCACGTCGGTGGAGTGGAATTTCTTCAGGAACTCGGTCTGCTCCGGCCAGCCGAGGGTGGAGAAGGTCCACAGGCCCGAGCTGAACCAGGTGTCGAGCACGTCGTCATCCTGGCGCAGTTTCATATCGGCGCCGAGGTTGTGCTTGGCGCGCACTTCGGCCTCGTCGCGGCCGACGTAGACCTGGCCGGCCTCGTCGTACCAGGCCGGGATGCGGTGGCCCCACCACAGCTGGCGGCTGATGCACCAGTCCTGGATGTCGCGCATCCAGGAGAAGTACATGTTCTCGTACTGCTTGGGCACGAACTGGATGCGGCCGTCTTCCACGGCGGCGATGGCAGGTTCCGCCAGTGGCTTGGTAGAGACGTACCACTGGTCGGTCAGCCACGGCTCGATGATGGTGCCGGAACGGTCGCCTTTCGGGACTTTCAGGGCGTGATCGTCGATGCTGACCAGCAGGCCCTGGGCGTCCAGGTCGGCGACCATCTGCTTGCGCGCCACGAAGCGGTCGAGGCCGGCGTACTGGGCAGGCAGCGAGGTGTCGAGGTTTTCGTTGACGCTGCCGTCGAGGTTGAACGCCTGCACGGCGGCCAGCACGGTGGCGTTCTTGTCGAAGATGTTCAGCAGCGGCAGGTTGTGGCGCTTGCCGACTTCGTAGTCGTTGAAGTCGTGGGCCGGGGTGATCTTCACGCAGCCGGTGCCGAACTCGGGGTCGCAGTAGTCGTCGGCGACGATCGGGATACGACGGCCGACCAGCGGCAGTTCGACGAACTTGCCGATCAGTGCCTGGTAGCGCTCGTCGGCCGGGTTGACGGCGACGGCGACGTCACCGAGCAGGGTTTCCGGACGGGTGGTGGCGACCACCAGGTGGTCCTTGCCTTCGGCGGTCTTGGCGCCGTCTGCCAGCGGATAGCGCAGGTTCCACAGGTGGCCCTTCTCGTCGTGGTTCTCCACTTCGAGGTCGGAAATCGCCGTGTGCAGCTTGGTGTCCCAGTTGACCAGGCGCTTGCCGCGGTAGATCAGGCCGTCTTCGTGCAGGCGCACGAAAGCCTCTTTGACCGCTTCCGACAGGCCGTCGTCCATGGTGAAGCGCTCGCGGCTCCAGTCCACCGACGAGCCCAGGCGGCGGATCTGGCGGCTGATGTTGCCGCCCGATTGATCCTTCCACTCCCAGACCTTCTCCAGGAACTTGTCGCGGCCCAGGTCATGGCGATTCTGGCCCTTGGCCTCGAGCTGGCGCTCCACCAGCATCTGGGTGGCGATACCGGCGTGGTCGGTGCCCGGCTGCCACAGGGTGTCGCGACCCTGCATGCGGCGGAAGCGGATCAGCGCGTCCATGATCGCGTTGTTGAAGCCGTGGCCCATGTGCAGGCTGCCGGTCACGTTCGGCGGCGGGATCATGATGGTGTAGGACTCGCCTGCACCTTGTGGAGCGAAATAGTTCTCGGACTCCCAGGTGTTGTACCAGGAAGTTTCGATGGCGTGCGGCTGGTAGGTCTTATCCATGCGCGGCGGGACCCTTAGGCATTAATTCGGGAAAGCCGGGAAGTATAACGGAGCCGCGAGTTTCAAGCGACAAGCTGCAAGATGCGATGGAGGAACGGGAGACGTGGTAGCAGGCGATGGCCCTTTCGCGGGTAAACCCGCTCCCACAGGTGGTGTGCAACCGTCGGGTTTGCACTGTACCTGTGGGAGCGGGTTTACCCGCGAAGGCCACACCGCGGGGGCGGGTCTTACTCGGAACGCTTGAGCAAGCGCTCCAGCCGCGCATCGAGGCGACGTTTGATCTCGGTCTCGATATGCGGGGTGAAGTCGTTGATCACATCCTGCATGATCAGTTGCGCGGCGGCGCGCAGTTCGGCGTCCAGGTGCAGCAGGGTGTCCTGGCGGCGGGCCTGGGCATCTTCTTCAGGTGCCGGGGCCGCTACCGGCGCTGCCTCGGCGACGGGCGGCGCGGCGGCAGGTTCGTCAAGCAACAGGGGAATCTGCTCCACCGTCTCGGTCAGCAGCGGCGGTTGCAGGTCGGCGTCGCCCAGCAGCTCGCGGATCGATTCAAGATCGTCGAGCAGGTGGGCGGAATGGGTCAGGGAGTTCAGCTGCTTGTCCATCGTCGTCAGAGTCGCTGTAAGCGGTGATCTTGCAGAGCATAGCCCTGTTCGCGGTAGAAACGGAATCGCTCGCGTGCGGCCAGGCGGATGGCCGGTTCCTCGACGACGATTTCGGCGACCCGCTCGAACTGGCCGACGAAGGCGGGAACATCGCCGCCCAGGTTGATCAGCAGGTCACGGTGTTCGCCGGCATCAGTGCCGACACCCAGCGCGACAATGGCGTCCGGGTGCTGTTCGGCGTGGTCGTGGGGCACGAAGGCCTCGCCCTTGAACTGCCACAGGCGCAGGTCGAGCTCGTTGCGTTGCGCCTCGTCCTGGCAATGCAGGTAGACCCGGTGGCCGAGGCGCCAGGCCTTTTCACACAGCTTGCAGGCGAAATCCAGCCGCACCGACAGTGAGTCGCTGGGCAGGATGTAGAAATCGACTTTGCTCATGATCGTTCAGTGCCGGCCGGTGGCGCGTGAGCGCCACCGGCCATGCGCCATCAGGCGCCGGCGCGGTCCAGCAGGTACTGGGTGAGCAGCGGTACCGGGCGGCCCGAGGCGCCCTTGTCCTTGCCGCCGCTGATCCAGGCGGTGCCGGCGATGTCCAGGTGCGCCCAGTGGTAGGCCTTGGCGAAACGCGACAGGAAGCAGCCGGCGGTGATGGTGCCGGCCTTCGGGCCACCGATGTTGGCGATGTCGGCGAACGGGCTGTCCAGTTGCTCCTGGTACTCGTCGAACAGCGGCAGCTGCCAGGCGCGGTCGTCGGCGCGCTTGCCGGCGTCCAGCAGTTGGCCGACCAGCGCGTCGTCGTTGCCCATCAGGCCCGAGGTATGGCTGCCCAGGGCGACGATGCAGGCGCCGGTCAGGGTGGCGATGTCGATCACCGCCTGCGGCTTGAAACGCTCGGCGTAGGTGAGGGTGTCGCACAGCACCAGGCGGCCTTCGGCGTCGGTGTTGAGGATCTCGACGGTCTGCCCGCTCATGGTGGTGACGATGTCGCCCGGACGGGTGGCGCCGCCGCTCGGCATGTTCTCGGCGCAGGCCAGCAGGCACACCAGGTTGATCGGCAGCTGCAGCTCGAGCACGGCGCGCAGGGTGCCGAACACGCTGGCGGCGCCGCACATATCGTACTTCATCTCGTCCATGCCGGCGCCGGGCTTGAGGCTGATGCCGCCGGTGTCGAAGGTGATGCCCTTGCCGACCAGCACGAACGGTTTTTCGCTCTTCTTGCCGCCCTGGTAGTTGAGCACGATCAGCCGCGGCGGCTGGTCGCTGCCCTGGCCCACGGCATAGAACGCGCCCATGCCCAGGTCCTTGATCTTCTTCTCGTCCAGCACCTCGACCTTGAGGCCTTTGTGCGCCTTGCCCAGGTCCTTGGCCTGCTCGGCGAGGAAGCTTGGGTGGCAGACGTTCGGTGGCAGGTTGCCCAGGTCGCGGGTGAAGGCCATGCCGGTGGCGATGGCGCTGGCGTGTTTCACGGCGCGCTCGGCCTCGGCCTGGCCGGCCTTGGCGGTGAGCAGGGTGACTTTCTTCAGGGCGCGGGGTTCGGCCTTCTGGCTCTTGTAGCGATCGAACACGTAGTTGCCGTCCAGCAGGGTCTCGGCCAGCAGGCGGTACTTGCCGTAGTGGCCGTCGCGGCCGGTGACGGCGATGTCGTCCAGGGCCAGCACGGCGTCGCTGCCGCCCAGGCCCTTGAGCACGCCGGCGACGCTGGCGACCAGCTTGCGCCAGGCGCGATCGCCGAGGGCTTCGTCCTTGCCGCTGCCGACCAGCAGCACGCGCTCGGCCTTCAGGCCCGGCAGGCTTTGCAGCAGCAGGGTCTGGCCTGGCTTGCCGGCCAGGTCGCCACGCTTGAGCAGCGCGCTGATTGCGCCTTCGCTGGCCTGGTCGACGGCCTTGGCCGTGGCGCCAAGCTTGCGCCCTTCACCCACGGGTACGACCAAGGTCGCGGTCTTGACGGATACAGCGGCTACGCTCTTTACAACCAATTCCATGTCTGGGGTCCCCGAATGATCTGTCTGTCAGTGGGCGCTGTCTTTCGCAAGCGCTCGGAACACGCGGCTGGCGGGCGATGCCTGCCAGCGGAAAAGCTGCCAGTTTGAGCCTGCCGCGACCACGATGACAACCCCGATATGCGCCATGCTGCGCGGCCAAGTGACAGGCGCCGTCAATCACAGGATAATGCGCGCACTTTTACATGGAGGTTCGCCTTGGCGAACCGGCATTGGTCTTGGCTGTCCGAATCGTTCGTTTGGCTGTCCGCCCCTGACAACCCAGGAGTGTCTGGTTTGATCGTCTTTCGTTATCTGTCCCGCGAGGTCCTGGTGACCTTGAGCGCCGTCAGCGCCGTGCTGCTGGTGATCATCATGAGCGGGCGCTTCATCAAATACCTGGCCCAGGCGGCCCAGGGCGCGCTCGATCCAAGCGTGCTGTTCATGATCATGGGGTTCCGCCTGCCGGGCTTCCTGCAACTGATCCTGCCGCTGGGGCTGTTCCTCGGCATCCTGCTCGCCTATGGCCGGTTGTATCTCGAAAGCGAGATGACCGTGCTGTCGGCCACCGGCATGAGCCAGCAGCGCCTGCTGACCGTGACCATGGTGCCGGCGGCGCTGGTCGCCCTGCTGGTCGCCTGGCTGAGCCTGAGCCTGGCGCCTCTGGGCGTTGCCCAGGTGCAGAAGATCATCGCCCAGCAGGATGCCCTGACCGAGTTCGACACCCTGGTGCCGGGCCGTTTCCAGACCCTGCGCGACGGCTCCCGGGTGACCTACACCGAACAGCTGTCCGATGACCGCATCAAGCTCGGCGGGGTGTTCATCTCCGAGAAGCGCTTCAACCAGGACAAGACCAAGGACCGCGCGCCTTCGGTGCTGGTCGCCGAGAAGGGCCACCAGGAAGTGCAGGCCGACGGCAACCGCTACCTGGTGCTGGAGAACGGCTACCGCTACGACGGCAATCCGGGCCAGGCCGACTACCGGGCGATCAAGTACGACACCTATGGCGTGCTGCTGCCCAAGCCGGAAGTCGCCGAGGAAGTCACCGACCGCGAAGCGATCCCGACGTCCGAACTGTTCGGGCATGAAGGCATTCGCGAGCGAGCCGAGCTGCAATGGCGCCTGTCGCTGCCACTGCTGGTGTTCGTCGTGACGCTGCTGGCGGTGCCGCTGTCGCGCGTCAACCCACGCCAGGGCCGCTTCCTCAAGCTGCTGCCGGCGATCCTTTTGTACATGGCCTATCTGACGATGCTGATTTCCGTGCGTAGCGCCCTGGAGAAGGGCAAGCTGCCCATCTCGCTGGGTATGTGGTGGGTCCATGGCCTGTTCCTGCTGATCGGCCTGGCGCTGATGTATTGGGAGCCGTTGCGCCTCAAACGCGCCGCCCGTCGTGCGGAGGTGGCCCGTGGTTAAACTGGACCGCTACATCGGCAAG
Source organism: Pseudomonas sp. DVZ6 (assembly GCF_024259445.1). Classification (NCBI taxonomy): domain Bacteria; kingdom Pseudomonadati; phylum Pseudomonadota; class Gammaproteobacteria; order Pseudomonadales; family Pseudomonadaceae; genus Pseudomonas; species Pseudomonas sp. DVZ6. The sequence goes on along the minus strand of NZ_JANCLM010000027.1, from coordinate 75,310 downwards.
AGCGTGCTGCTGGCGATCGCCGCCGTGCTGGGCATCATCCTTGGCCTGGCCTCGCTGTTCGCCCTGATCGACGAACTGAACGACCTGAGTGCCACCTATACCTTCATGGATGCTGGCAGCTTCGTCCTGCTGACCGCGCCGCGCCGTCTCTACGACATGCTACCGATGGCGGCCCTGATCGGCTGCCTGATCGGCCTGGGCAGCCTGGCCAGCAGCAGCGAACTGACCATCATGCGCGCCGCCGGCGTGTCCATCGGGCGCATCGTCTGGGCGGTGATGAAGCCGATGCTGGTGCTGATGCTGGTCGGCCTGCTGATCGGCGAGTACGTGGCCCCGGTGACCGAGAACAAGGCCCAGGCCGACCGATCGCTCGCCCAGGGTGGCGGCGAGGCGCAAAGCTCCAAGCGCGGCATGTGGCACCGCCAGGGCGAGGAGTTCGTGCATATCAACTCGGTGCAGCCCAATGGCCTGCTGCTGGGCGTGACCCGCTACCGCTTCGACGCCGAGCGCAAGATCCAGACCTCCAGCTTTGCCCGCCGGGCGCAGTATGTGGAAGGCAAGTGGATGCTCAACGATGTCTCCACGACCTACTTCCGCGGCGACCACACCGAAGTGGTCAAGAGCCCTGAAGAGGTGTGGGACGTCTCGGTGACGCCGGAGCTGCTCAACACCGTGGTGCTGGCGCCGGAGTCGCTGTCGATCACCGGGCTGTGGGACTACATCCACTACCTGGCCGACCAGGGACTGAACAACTCGCGCTACTGGCTGGCGTTCTGGACCAAGGTCCTGCAACCGGCGGTCACCGCAGCGCTGGTATTGATGGCGATCTCGTTCATCTTCGGCCCGCTGCGTTCCGTGACCCTGGGGCAGCGCGTGTTCACCGGCGTGCTGGTGGGCTTCGTGTTCCGCATCGCCGGGGACCTGCTGGGGCCATCGAGCCAGGTGTTCGGCTTCCCGCCGTTGCTGGCGGTGGTGATCCCAGCGGGGATCTGTGCGCTGGCGGGCTTGTGGTTGATGCGCCGGGCGGGTTGATGGCCTGAGCTGCACAAAGAAGCCGACCCTGGGGTCGGCTTTTTTGTGCGTAACGGGATGATCAGGATTAACTCATCCTATTGTAGGAGCGGCCTTGTGCCGCGAAAGGGGCGCGAAGCGGCCCCAGGGTCTGCGCCACAAGTCAGATTGCCGGGGCCGCTTCGCAGCCCTTTCGCGGCACAAGGCCGCTCCTACAGGGTGGTCGTCGCTCGGGCTATTTCTTGCGTTTGGGCACGCGCACCAGCTGCGTCTCGGAATAGATGTCGTGCCAGCTGCGCTGGCGCTTGTCGATCAACGACCAGAAGAACCCCAGCCCCAGGCACAGCCATGAGGCGATCGACACCACGAAACGCAGCAGCGCCTGCCACAGGCTGATGGCGCTGCCGTCGGCGTTCTGCACGCGCATGCCCCACACTTGCATGCCCAGGGTCTGGCCGCCATGGGTCCAGAATTTGGCGAAGAAGCCGAACAGGGCGAACAGCAGGATCGTCGACAGCAACGGATCGCCATCCAGTGCGCCGGCCTCGGTCAGCTCACGCATGCGCGCCTCGCCGATGATCGCCATCTGGATCATCTTGTAGGCGCCGGCGGTGACGATCAGCAGGGCGGTGCACAGCAGGAAGTCATAGAACATCGCCGCCAGCCGGCGGCCCAGGCCGACGGGGGGGAAGTCACCCTGGGGTGAGAGCAGGGGCTTGGACATGCAGGACGGCTCCGAATGGCGAAGCCGCTATTCTACGGGTAAAAAAAAGCCCCTGCACTTGGCAGGGGCTTTTTGAATTTCGGGTAATCGCTTAGGCGACAACCTGAACTTTGTCAGCCTGCAGGCCTTTCTGGCCTTGCACGGCTTCGAAGGTGACTTTCTGGCCTTCTTTCAGGCTCTTGAAGCCGTTGCCTTCGATGGCACGGAAGTGAACAAACAGATCAGCACCGCTCTCAGGGGTGATGAAGCCGTAACCTTTCTCGTCATTGAACCACTTGACGGTACCGTTCTGACGCTCAGCCATTGTCTTATTTCCTATGAAACTTGAATTTTGATGACAGTTTCTTTCACGCTTTTGTAAGTGAAAGACTACTGGGCTGGGTTGCAGGAAAGTAAGAGACGTCGAACGGGTTGTAGCAGATTGCGGCTACTGGCCCAGGTCACGAACTGTTGCGACCCATGCAAACACAGTGCGATGACTCTACGCCAACTGCCGAGCGAAAAACAAGCCCTTGCGGGGGGTGAAAATCAGGGTTTTCCCGATAACCGAACGATTTGTCGGAAACGGCGTGGCGCCTGGGCTGGCGCTATGTTCAGAAGTTATTGGACAGGTTCGAAAACGAATATGTCGAACCCGTCCAAACCACTCATTCAGCCACGGTAGTAACGTTGTGCCACGAAAGGCATTTTGCTGACCTTAAGGGCAACTTGCTTGCCGCGGACCACAGCAAACAGAGCGGTATCCAGTGCGGCATGTTCGCTATCGACATACCCCATTGCCACCGGGGCGCCGAGCGTCGGACCAAATCCACCGCTGCACACCTGGCCGACAATTTTGCCGGTGCCGTCGACAATCTCGGCACCCTCGCGCACCGGGGTGCGTTCCTGCGGCAGCAGGCCTACGCGCTTGCGTGCAACTCCTTGTTGCTGCTGGGCGAATACGGCTGCGGCGCCGGGGAAACCACCGGCACGTGCGCCGTCGGCACGGCGCACCTTGGAGATCGCCCACAGCAGGCTGGCCGCGATCGGCGTGGTGGCCGTATTCATGTCGTGGCCATACAGGCACAGGCCAGCTTCCAGGCGCAGCGAGTCGCGTGCCCCCAGGCCGATTGGCTGTACCTCCGGCTCGGCCAGCAGGCGGCGGGCCAGGGCTTCGGCCTTGTCGGCCGGCACGGAAATCTCGAAACCGTCCTCACCGGTGTAGCCCGAGCGGCTGACATAGCAGTCGGCGCCGAGCAGTTGAACGGGCTGGAGCTGCATGAACGTCATCTTCGCCACTTCCGGGGCCAGGCGCTCCAGCACCTTGACCGCCGCCGGGCCTTGCAGGGCGAGCAGGGCGCGTTCCTCGAACAGCGGCTGGATCTCGCAGCGATTGCCGATATGCTTGCGCAGGTGCGCCAGGTCCTGGTCCTTGCAGGCGGCGTTGACCACCAGGAACAGGGTGTCGTCACCGAGGTTGGCGACCATCAGGTCGTCGAGGATGCCGCCCTCGGCGTTGGTGAACATGGCGTAGCGCTGCATGCCCACCGGCAGGTCGATGATGTCCACCGGTACCAGGCTTTCCAGGGCCTGGGCGGCGTCGCTGCCGCGCAGGATGATCTGGCCCATGTGCGAGACGTCGAACAGGCCGGCCTGCTCGCGGGTGTGCAGGTGCTCCTTGAGCACGCCCAGCGGGTACTGCACCGGCATGTCGTAGCCGGCGAAGGGCACCATGCGCGCGCCCAGTTCCAGGTGCAGGGCGTGCAGCGGGGTCTTGTGCAGTGTTTCGGACATCGGTGACTCCTCGTTTTTTGTTCGGGTCAACATTCAATGATGTTGACGGCCAGACCGCCGCGGGCGGTCTCCTTGTATTTGCTTTTCATGTCGGCGCCGGTCTGACGCATGGTGCGGATGACCTTGTCGAGGGAGACGTAATGCTGCCCGTCGCCGCGCAGGGCCATGCGCACCGCGTTGATCGCCTTCACCGAGCCCATGGCGTTGCGCTCGATGCAAGGCACCTGGACCAGCCCGCCGATGGGGTCGCAGGTCAGGCCCAGGTTGTGTTCCATGCCGATCTCGGCGGCGTTTTCCACCTGCTGCGGGCTGCCGCCCATCACTTCGCATAGGGCGCCGGCGGCCATCGAGCAGGCCACGCCGACCTCGCCCTGGCAGCCGACCTCGGCACCGGAGATCGAAGCGTTTTCCTTGTAGAGGATGCCGATTGCCGCTGCAGTGAGCAGGAAGCGCACCACGCCGTCTTCATTGGCACCGGGGACGAAGCGCATGTAGTAGTGCAACACCGCCGGGACGATGCCGGCGGCGCCGTTGGTCGGCGCGGTGACCACGCGCCCGCCGTAGGCGTTTTCCTCGTTCACTGCCAGGGCGTAGAGGTTGACCCAGTCGAGTACCGACAGCGCATCGCGCAGGCTGGCCTCTGGATGACGGCTGAGCTGGCGGTACAGCGCCGGTGCGCGGCGCTTGACCTTGAGCCCGCCGGGCAGGATGCCCTCATGCCTGCAACCCGCCTCGACGCAGTCCTGCATCACCTGCCAGATGCGCAGCAGGCCGGCGCGGGTCTCGGCCTCCGGACGCCAGGCGGCTTCGTTGGCCAGCATCACCTGGCTGAACGACAGCTGCTCGGTGGTGCAATGGGCCAGCAATTGCTTGCCGGTCTTGAACGGATAGGCCAGCACGGTGCTGTCCTCGACGATGCGGTCGTGGCCCGCGGCTTCTTCGTCGACCACGAAGCCGCCACCCACCGAGTAGTACTCGCGACTGCGGATCTGCAGGCCGGCGGCGTCGAAGGCGCGAAAGATCATGCCGTTGGGGTGGTATTCCAGCGGCTTGCGGATCATCGCCAGGTGCTGCTTCTCGACGAAGGCGATTTCGTGCTCGCCGAGCAGGCGCAGGCGGCCGCTGTCGCGGATCGCCTGCAGGCGGGCGGGGATGGTTTCGGTGTCGACGGTGTCCGGGTGCTCGCCCTCCAGGCCCAGCAACACGGCCTTGTCGCTGCCGTGGCCCTTGCCGGTCGCGCCGAGCGAGCCGTACAGCTCGGCCTTGATGCTGACCGTGCCGGCCAGCAGGCCGTCACGGCGCAGGCCTTCGGCGAAGCGCGCGGCGGCGCGCATCGGGCCGACCGTGTGCGAGCTGGAGGGGCCGATGCCGATCTTGAACAGGTCGAAGACGCTCAGGGACATGGTGATCTCCTAACCGGCTCTTGGGGTTGATGGTGACCTTGTGGGAGCGGGTTTACCCGCGAATGCGTCGGTGAACTCACTATCGCATTCGCGGGTAAACCCGCTCCCACAGGGGCCGAGGCCCGCCTCACAGGTGTGGGCAGGCCTGGAGCTATCAAACGTCCTGATAGCTCTCGATCGACGGGCAGGCGCAGACCAGGTTGCGGTCGCCGAACACGTTGTCGACCCGGCCCACCGGCGGCCAGTACTTGCCTTCCACCAGGCTCGGCAGCGGGTACACCGCCTGCTCGCGGCTGTAGCCGTGGGTCCATTCGCCGGCCAGCTCCGCCGCGGTGTGCGGGGCGTTCTTCAGCGGGTTGTCGTCCTTGTCCAGGCTGCCGTTCTCGACGGCGCGAATCTCCTCGCGGATCTGGATCATCGCGTTGCAGAAGCGGTCCAGTTCCTCTTTGGACTCGCTTTCGGTCGGTTCGATCATCAGCGTGCCGGCCACCGGGAAGGACATGGTCGGGGCGTGGAAGCCGAAGTCGATCAGGCGCTTGGCCACGTCGTCGACGCTGATGCCGCTGGTGTCCTTGAGCGGACGCAGGTCGAGGATGCATTCATGCGCCACCAGACCGTTGCTGCCGGTGTACAGCACAGGATAGTGCTCTTCCAGGCGACGGGCGATGTAGTTGGCGTTGAGGATCGCCATCTGCGAGGCGCGCTTGAGGCCGGCGCCACCCATCATTCGAATGTACATCCAGGTGATCGGCAGGATGCTGGCGCTGCCGAACGGCGCGGCGCACACGGCGCCCGTGGTGTTCTCCAGCGTCGCGTGGCCGGGCAGGAACGGCGCCAGGTGCGACTTGACGCCGATCGGGCCGACGCCCGGGCCGCCACCGCCGTGGGGGATGCAGAAGGTCTTGTGCAGGTTCAGGTGCGAGACGTCGCCGCCGAACTTGCCCGGTGCGCACAGGCCGACCATGGCGTTCATGTTGGCGCCGTCGATGTACACCTGGCCGCCATTGTCGTGGATGATCGCGCAGATCTCGCCGATGGCTTCCTCGAACACGCCGTGGGTCGACGGGTAGGTGATCATGATCGCCGCCAGGCGCTCGCGGTGCTCGATGGCCTTGGCGCGCAGGTCGTCGATGTCGACGTTGCCGCGGGCGTCGCAGGCGGTGACCACCACGCGCATGCCGGCCATGTGCGCGGTGGCGGGGTTGGTGCCGTGGGCCGAGGACGGGATCAGGCAGATGTCGCGGTGGCTGTCGCCACGGCTGCGGTGGTAGGCACGGATCGCCAGGAGGCCTGCGTACTCGCCCTGGGAACCGGCGTTGGGCTGCAGCGACACGGCGTCATAGCCGGTGGCGGCGCAGAGCATGGCCTCCAGCTCGGTGGTCATCTGCAGGTAGCCCTGGCTCTGCTCGGCCGGGGCGAACGGGTGCAGGTTGCCGAACTCGGCCCAGGTCACCGGGATCATCTCGCTGGCGGCGTTGAGCTTCATGGTGCACGAGCCCAGCGGGATCATGCTGCGGTCCAGCGCCAGGTCCTTGTCGGCCAGGCGGCGCAGGTAGCGCATCAGCTCGGTTTCGCTGTGATAGCGGTTGAACACCGGGTGCTCGAGAATGGCCGACTGGCGCAGCAGGCCAGCCGGCAGGCGCACGGCGACAGTGTTGGCCAGGGCGGCGAGGTCCGGGGTGGCCTGGCCGTCGGCGAATAGCTGCCACAAGGCCTCGACATCGGCCTGGCTGCTGGTTTCGTCCAGCGACAGGCCCAGATGGGCGGCGTCGACCTGGCGCAGGTTGATGCCCTGGGCGCGGGCCTTGTCGTGCAAGGCGCTGGTAGCGCTGCCGGTGGCCAGGGTCAGGGTATCGAAGAAGTCGCCGGTGACCACTTTCACGCCCAGTTTGGTCAGGCCGGTGGCCAGGATCGCGGTCAGTGCGTGGGTACGCTCGGCGATGCGCTTGAGGCCGGCCGGGCCGTGGTACACGGCGTACATGCTGGCGATGTTGGCCAGCAGCACCTGGGCGGTGCAGATGTTGCTGGTGGCCTTCTCGCGGCGGATGTGCTGTTCGCGGGTCTGCATGGCCAGGCGCAGGGCGCTCTTGCCGAAGCGGTCGATCGATACGCCGACCAGGCGCCCCGGCATGTCACGCTTGAACGCGTCGCGGGTGGCGAAGTAGGCCGCGTGCGGGCCACCGAAGCCCAGCGGCACACCGAAGCGCTGGGCGCTGCCGATGGCCACGTCGGCGTCGAATTCGCCCGGCGGGGTGAGCAGGGTCAGGGCCAGCAGGTCGGCGGCCACGGCCACCAGGGCGCCTGCGGCGTGGAAGCGCTGCACCACTTCGCGGTAGTCGAACACGTCACCGTTGCTGGCCGGGTACTGCAGCAGAGCGCCGAAGAAGGCGCTGACATCGCCCAGTTCACGCTCGTCGCCCACCACCACCTCGATGCCCAGCGGCTCGGCACGGGTGCGCAGCACGTCGAGGGTCTGCGGGTGGCAGTGCGCGGAGGCGAAGAAGGCATGGCTGGCCTTGTTCTTCGACAGGCGCTTGCAGAAGGTCATGGCTTCGGCGGCGGCGGTGGCCTCGTCGAGCAGGGAGGCGTTGGCGATCGGCAGGCCGCTGAGGTCGCTGATCAGGGTCTGGAAGTTCAGCAGCGCTTCCAGGCGGCCTTGGGAGATCTCTGGCTGGTACGGGGTGTAGGCGGTGTACCAGGCCGGGTTTTCCAGCAGGTTGCGCAGGATCGGCGCCGGGGTATGGGTGTTGTAGTAGCCCTGGCCGATGTAGCTCTTGAACAGCTGGTTCTTGCCGGCGATGGCTTTCAGCGCGGCGAGGGCGTCGGCCTCGCTCTGGCCGTCTTCGCTGCCGAGCACGCTGGTGCCCTTGATGCTGTCAGGAATGACCGCGGCGGTCATCGCTTCCAGCGAGTCGAAGCCCAGAGTGGTGAGCATGGCCTGCTCGTCAGCGGCGCGCGGGCCGATGTGACGGGCGACGAATTCGTTGGCGGTGCCGAGGTTGATGGTCATGGTGGATACCTCAGGCGTCGTCGTTGGCTTTGATCAGGCGGTCGTAGGCGTCCTGGTCGAGCAGGGCGTTCACTTCGTTCATGTCGGCGGGGATGAAGCGGAAGAACCAGCCTTCGCCCAAAGGGTCTTCGTTGACCAGCTCGGGGCTGTCGTTCAGGCCTTCGTTGACCGCGACCACTTCGCCGGTCAGCGGCATGTACACGCCACTGGCGGCCTTTACCGATTCCACGGTGGAGGCTTCGGCGCCCTTGTCGTACTGCTGCAGTTCCGGCAGTTGCACATAGACCACGTCGCCGAGGGCGTTCTGGGCGTAGGCGGTGATGCCTACGGTGACGCTGCCGTCGGCTTCGACGCGCAGCCATTCGTGATCTTCGGTGAAACGCAACTCGCTCATGGGAATTCCTCGGGAAGCAGGGGGCGTTGGGCGCGGTAGGCTCCGCGCTCTTAAGGTTGGAATTCCCTTAGCAATAATGTGGCCAGTTATTAAAAGTCCTTATAAATCAATAATTTAAAATTAATCTGTAGGCGCTCTGTCATTCTTGTGGAATGAAAACGATACAGATGGGCTGGGAATCAAAAGCGTTGTGGGATCAAACCCTTGCAAAGGCGCATGCAAATGGGTGTGTATCGATATCGATACATAGGAATGAATTCGTTACATGACGACGTCGCGCGATTCAGCCTCGGGTTGGAATTCCATATTTTCGCAAGCGCTGGGCAATGGCCGTGTGCGAAGTCTGCAAGCGTCCGGCCAACTGCCGGGTCGAGGGGTAGCTGGCGTACAGCCGCTGCAACAGTTCGCGCTCGAAATCCCCCACCGCCTGTTCCAGGCTGGCCACCTCGCCATCTTGCCCGCGTGCCACCGAGGTGCCAGCGATGTCCAGGTCATCGATATCCACCACGTTGCTTTCACAGATGGCCGCGGCGCGGAAGATCACGTTCTGTAGCTGGCGCACGTTGCCCGGCCAGGGATTGGCCAGCAGTGCCGGATGCGTGGCAGGCGCCAGCCGGCAGGCTGGGCGCTGGATCTGGGTGCAGGCCTGCTGCATGAAGAACTGCGCCAGCGACAGGATGTCCTGGCCGCGATCGCGCAGCGGCGGGACCTGCAGGTTGAGCACATTGAGGCGGTAGAACAGGTCTTCGCGGAAGGTGCCTTCGCCGACCATGCGCTCCAGGTCGCGGTGGGTGGCGCTGATGATGCGCACGTCCACCTTCACCTCGCGGTCGCCGCCCACGCGGCGGAAGCTGCCATCGCTGAGAAACCGCAGCAGCTTGGCTTGCAGGTAGGGCGACATCTCGCCGATCTCGTCGAGGAACACCGTGCCCTGGTTGGCCAGCTCCATCAGCCCGGGCTTGCCACCACGTTGCGCGCCGGTGAAAGCGCCGGGGGCGTAGCCGAACAGTTCGCTCTCGGCCAGGCTCTCGGGCAGCGCGGCGCAGTTGAGCGCCAGGAACGGCGAGGCATGGCGGCTGCTGATGGCATGGCAGGCTCGGGCCACCAGCTCCTTGCCGGTACCGGTCTCGCCGTGCACCAGCAGTGGTGCGTCGAGGGTGGCCACGCGCAGGGCGCGGGCCTTGAGGGTACGGATGGCCGGGGAGTCGCCGAGCATGGCGTCGAAACCTTCGGCATGGTCGTGGTGCAGGGCCGACAGGCGCTCACCCATGCGGTTGGGCGGGTACAGGGTCAGCAGGCCGCCGGCGTGGGTGATCGGCGTGGCGTCGAGCAGCAGGCTCTGGCCGTTGAGCTGCATCTCGCGCATGGGCAGGTGGAAGTTGTTGTCCAGCAGGGCCTGGAGCAGGTCGGGATCGCCGAACAGCTCGCCCACCGAGCGCCCGGCTGACTCGCGCCCGCACAGGGCGATCAGCGCCGGGTTGGCCAGCAGCACCTTGCCTGCGCTGTCCACCGCCAGCACCGGGTCGCTCATGGCGGCGAGCAGGGCGTCGAGTTGCAGGTGGCGGCGCTGGCCGGGGAGGATGTCGACCACTTGCACCGACTGTACGCCGCGCACCTCGAACAGGGCGTCGTGCAGCTCTTCGAGCACGGCGGGGCTCAGGGTCGGGGCATCGATGTAGACGTTCGGCGGGACCATCTCCACGGCATCGAGGTTGAGGTTGCGGGCACCGAGCAGGGCCAGGACTTCCTGGGTGATGCCGACGCGGTCGATGAAGCTGACGTGGATGCGCATGATGAGCGAGGCTTTGGCTGGGATGGGCGTCAGTATGCCTTGCGATGTCGTTCTAGCCCACTATTGCCGGGGCTGCTGCGCAGCCCTTTCGCGGCACAAGGCCGCTCCTACAGGTGCGTTCGATCCCTGTAGGAGCGGCCTTGTGCCGCGAAAGGGCCGCGCAGCGGCCCCGAGGATCACTCCAGATGCTCTGGCTTGATCGGGTCACCCGATTTCACATCCAGCTTGGTGCGAATGTCTTCGAACATGTAGTCATACAGCTTGTGCGGCGAACCGAGGTTCTCGAACTTCTTCGGTGGCGGCAGGAACGACTGGGCCTTGCGGCTCAACTGCATCAGAAAGCTCGGCAGCACCTGGTCCTTGGCCAGGAAGAACTTTTCGTCCACCGCCTTGCCTTCGATCTTGCCATGCATGCGGAACTGGATGCCGCGGCCTTCACTCGGGTCCGACACGGCCTCGTAGTCGATGCACAGGTCGTAGCTGTGGTCGTTGGTGTTCAGCGCGGTGCGCTCGATATGCACGTGACCAGGTTGATACTGGGCCATGGCGAGTCCTCCGGAAGGTTGAAAACGGCGGGTGCCAGGCACCCGCCAACTGCATTCAACGGTAGCTGATACCGGGCTTGGCGGTGGAAACCCGCGTGCCGGCGGTGCCCTTGACGATGTCCTCGATGTTCTCCAGCGAGCTGATCACCGCCACCTTGCCGGTGTTGCGCGCAAAGTCGCAGGCGGCCTGGACCTTCGGCCCCATGGAGCCGGCGGCAAAGCCCAGTTTTTCGAGCTCGTCCGGATGAGCCTGGGCGATGGCTTTTTTCGTCGGTTTACCGAAATCAATGTACGCCGCGTCGACGTCGGTGGCGATGATCAGCAGGTCGGCTTCCAGTTGTTCGGCGAGCAGCGCCGAGCACAGGTCCTTGTCAATCACCGCCTCGATGCCCTTGAGCTTGCGGTTCTCGTCATACATGGTGGGGATGCCGCCGCCGCCGGCGCAGATCACGATGCTGCTCTTCTCCAGCAGCCACTTGATCGGGCGGATCTCGAAGATGCGCTTGGGTTTCGGGCTGGCCACCACGCGGCGGTACTTGTCGCCGTCGGGCTTGACCACCCAGCCTTTTTCCTTGGCCAGGCGTTCGGCCTCGTCCTTGGCGTAGACCGGGCCGATGAACTTGGTCGGGTCCTTGAACGCCGGGTCGTTGGCGTCCACTTCCACCTGGGTGAGCAGGGTGGCGAACGGCACCTCGAAGGCCAGCAGGTTGCCCAGCTCCTGTTCGATCATGTAGCCGATCATGCCTTCGGTCTCGGCGCCGAGCACGTCCAGCGGATAGGCTTCATCCGGCTTGTACGACAGCCCCTGCAGCGACAGCAGGCCGACCTGCGGGCCGTTGCCGTGGGCGATGACCAGTTCGTTGCCGGGGTGGATCTTGGCGATCTGCTCGGTGGCGGTGCGGATATTGGCGCGCTGGTTGTCGGCGGTCATCGGTTCGCCGCGGCGCAGCAGGGCGTTGCCGCCCAATGCAACAACGATACGCATGGGGAATGTCCTTTAAACGGGGAGTGACGATCCTGTGGGAGCGGGTTTATCCGCGAATGCGTCAGCAGGGCCAGCGATGTCGTCTGGGCTGGCCCTTTCGCGGGTGAACCCGCTCCCACAGGGATCGAGGATGGCCTTAGAGGTCAGCCAGGGTCGACACCAGGATCGCCTTGATCGTGTGCATGCGATTCTCCGCCTGCTCGAAGGCGATGCACGCCGGCGACTCGAACACGTCATCGGTCACTTCGATGCCGTTGGCCAGGTCCGGGTACTGCTCGGCGATCTGCTTGCCGACCTTGGTCTCGGAGTTGTGGAACGCCGGCAGGCAGTGCATGAACTTGGTGCGTGGGTTGCCGGTGGCCTTCATCAGTTCCTTGTTCACCTGATAGGGCTTGAGCTGTTTGATGCGCTCGCCCCAGGCTTCGATCGGCTCGCCCATCGACACCCAGACGTCGGTGTGGACGAAGTCCACGCCCTTGACCGCGGCTTTCGGGTCTTCGGTCAGGGTGATGCGCGCGCCGCTTTCCTCGGCGTACTTGTGGCAGCGCTCGACCAGGTCGTCATGGGGCCACAGGGCCTTGGGCGCGGCGATGCGCACGTCCATGCCGAGTTTGGCGCCGATCAGCAGCAGCGAGTTGCCCATGTTGTTGCGGGCGTCGCCCAGGTAGGCGTAGCTGATGTCGTGCAGCGGCTTGTCGCTGTGCTCGCGCATGGTCAGCACGTCGGCGATCATCTGGGTCGGGTGGTATTCGTCGGTCAGGCCGTTGAACACCGGCACGCCGGCGAACTTGGCCAGTTCCTCGACGATCTCCTGCTTGAAGCCACGGTACTCGATGGCGTCGTACATGCGCCCGAGCACGCGGGCGGTGTCCTTCATGCTCTCCTTGTGGCCGATCTGCGAGGAGTTGGGGTCGATGTAGGTGACGTTGGCGCCCTGGTCATAGGCGGCGACTTCGAAGGCGCAGCGGGTGCGGGTCGAGGTCTTCTCGAAGATCAGGGCGATGTTGTTGCCCTTCAGGTGCTGCTGCTCGGTGCCGGTGTACTTGGCGCGCTTGAGGTCGCGGGACAGGTCCAGCAGGTAGCGCAGCTCGCGGGTGCTGTGGTGTTCGAGGCTGAGCAGGTTGCGGTTGTGGATATTGAACGCCATGACGGTTCTCCTTGGATTCGGTGAGGTGCCCGGCCGCTGCCTCGTGGGCGCGGCCGGTTTCGATGGGCGTTAGTAGTCGATAGGGTCGCGCACGATCGGGCAGGTCATGCAGTGGCCGCCGCCGCGGCCCCGGCCCAGCTCGCCGGCGCTGATGGTGATGACCTCGATCCCGGCCTTGCGCAGCAGGGTGTTGGTGTAGGTGTTGCGGTCGTAGCCGATGACCACGCCGGGCTCCACGGCCACCACGTTGTTGCCGTCATCCCATTGTTCGCGTTCGGCGGCGAAGCTGTTGCCGCCGGTCTCGACCACGCGCAGCTTGACCCCCAGGTGCTCGCCGACCACTTCGATGAACGACTTGTTCTCGCGGCGCACGTCCATGCCATACGGCTTGCTTTCGTCCGGACGGATGATGAACGGCACGATCTCCTTGACCACTTCCGGGAAGACCGTGACCAGGTCGCGGTCGCAGAAGCTGAACACGGTGTCCAGGTGCATCGCGGCGCGGGATTTCGGCAGGCCGGCGACGATGACTTTCTCCACCGCGCCCTTGGCGAACAGGTTCTGTGCCAGTTGGCCGATGGCCTGGCGCGAGGTGCGCTCGCCCATGCCGATGAGCACGACGCCCTTGCCGATCGGCATCACGTCGCCGCCTTCGAGGGTGGCGTTGCCGTGGTCCTTGTCCGGGTCGCCGTACCAGACCTGGAAGTCGGCGTTGGTGAACTCCTTGTGGAACTTGTAGATGGCGGTGGTCAGCAAGGTTTCCTGGCGTCGCGCCGGCCAGTACATCGGGTTGAGCGTCACGCCGCCGTAGATCCAGCAGGTGGTGTCGCGGGTGAACTGGGTGTTGGGCAGCGGCGGCAGGATGAAGCTGGAGTGGCCCAGGTAGTCGTTGTACATCTTGACCACGCTGGCGCCTTCGCTTTCCGGCAGGTCCTGGCCGGCCACGCCGCCGATCAGGAACTCGGCCAGGTGGCGTGGCTCGAGGCCTTCGAGCCAGCTGCGCACTTCATTGGTGAGGCCGACGCCGACGGTATCGGAGGTGATCTTGCGGTCGAGAATCCACTTCAGTGCGTCGGGCTGCTGGACGATGTCGGTCAGCAGGTTGTGCATCTCCAGCACATCGACGCCGCGCTCGCGCATCTTGGTGACGAAGTCGAAGTGGTCGCGCTTGGCCTGGTCGACCCAGATCACGTCGTCGAACAGCAGTTCGTCGCAGTTGCTCGGGGTCAGGCGCTTGTGCGCCAGGCCCGGGCTGCAGACCATCACTTTGCGCAGCTTGCCGGCTTCGGAATGGACGCCGTATTTCTGTTTCTCAGTGGACATGGTGAATCCTCCTGTAAAGCGAAGACGTGGGGTTCAGAGAGTCAGGAAACCGTCGTACAGGCCGTAGGCCGCCACCAGGGCGCCCGCGACCACGGCGGCGAAGATCAGTTTTTCCACGCTGGTGAAGATCGGTTGGCCGACCTCGCGCTTGGCCTTGGCGAACAGGATCGCGCCAGGGGCGTAGAGCAGGGCCGAGAGCAGCAGGTATTTCACGCCGCCGGCGTACAGCAGCCAGATTGCGTAGAGCAGGGCGATGCCGCCGATGATCAGGTCTTTCTTGCGTTCGGCCAGGGCCTGTTCGTAGGTCTCGTTGCGCCAGGCCAGCAGGAAGGCGTAGGCCGCCGACCACAGGTAAGGCACCAGGATCATCGAGGTGGCGAGGTAGATCAGCGACAGGTAGGTGCTGTTGGAGAACAGGGTGATGACCAGGAAGATCTGCACCATGGCGTTGGTCAGCCACAGGGCGTTGGCCGGCACATGGTTGGCGTTCTCGCGGCGCAGGAACTCCGGCATGGTGTGGTCCTTGGCGGCGGCGAACATGATCTCGGCGCACAGCAGCACCCACGACAGCAGGGCGCCCAGCAGCGAGATGATCAGGCCGACGCTGATCAGCACCGCGCCCCAGTGGCCGACCACGTGTTCCAGCACCGCGGCCATCGATGGGTTCTGCAGCTTGGCCAGCTCCGGTTGGGTCATCACGCCGAGCGACAGCACGTTGACCAGCACCAGGAACAGCAGCACGGTGACGAAGCCGATGACCGTGGCCTTGCCGACGTCGGAGCGTTTTTCCGCACGGGAAGAGAAGATGCTCGCGCCTTCGATGCCGATGAACACCCACACGGTGACCAGCATCATGTTGCGCACCTGGTTCATCACGCTGCCCAGGTCCGGCGTGCCGACGGCCCAGATGTCCGCGGTAAACACATCGAGCTTGAAGGCGAACAGGCAGATCAGCGCGAACAGCGCCAGCGGCACGACCTTGGCCACGGTGGTGACCAGGTTGATGAAGGCGGCTTCCTTGATGCCGCGCAGCACCAGGAAGTGCACCGCCCACAGCAGAACGGAAGCACCGATCACCGCCGCGGGAGTGTTGCCTTCACCGAATACCGGGAAGAAATACCCCAAGGTGCTGAACAGCAGCACGAAGTAGCCGACGTTGCCCAGCCAGGCACTGATCCAGTAGCCCCAGGCCGAGGAGAAACCCATGTAGTCGCCGAAGCCGGCCTTGGCGTAGGCGTATACCCCGCCGTCAAGGTTTGGCTTGCGGTTGGCCAGGGTCTGGAAGACGAAGGCGAGGGTGAGCATGCCCACCGCGGTGATGGCCCAGCCGATCAGCACGGCGCCGACGCCGGCGCTGGCGGCCATGTTCTGCGGCAACGAGAAGATCCCGCCACCGATCATCGAGCCGACGACAAGTGCAACAAGTGCACCTAGTTTTAGTTTTCCGGGAGAATCAGACATTTAACGACTCCGTACCAGGAGAAAGTTGACCTCAGAATAAATCTGACGCCTGGATCATTCGCTGACTTAGATCAGTTCATGCCCGCATGAAGATCAGAAAAATCCTTCACGCGCCTCCTGGAGGATGCCGACAGCTCTGACGCAGGCCTTGTGCGCTGGCACCTCCATGTCCTTCTAGAGCAAACGCTCCGTTTCGCCTGCGAACTGAGAAGTTAGTCCGTTTTGCGGTTTTCGCAAATTTTTCACAGCAAATAGCGATGGGTTTAGACGATCCGCAAAGTAGTCGACTAATGTGATTTTTATTAAGGTGTCGCTATAGACAACATGGTTATGAGTGCTATAGGTTTAATGGCTTTATTTGATAAAAAACTTGTAACAATAATGTCGGCCAATACGTTCACGCGCGCCCGCGCACGAGGAGCCCCATGAGCGAACCGGGACAGAAACTGCGTCTAGGGGCGCTGATCGCGCTGGTGGTCGGCTCGATGATCGGTGGCGGGATCTTCTCGTTGCCGCAGAACATGGCCGCCCGTGCCGATGTCGGGGCGGTGCTGATCGGCTGGGGCATCACCGCGGTGGGGATGCTGGCGCTGGCCTTCGTGTTCCAGACCCTGGCTAACCGCAAGCCGGAGCTGGACTCCGGGGTGTATGCCTACGCCAAGGCCGGCTTTGGTGATTACATGGGTTTCTCCTCGGCTTGGGGCTACTGGATCAGCGCCTGGCTGGGCAACGTCGGCTACTTCGTGCTGCTGTTCAGCACCCTCGGCTTTTACTTTCCAGTGTTCGGCGAAGGCAACACGCCGGTGGCCATCGGCTGCGCCTCGCTGCTGCTGTGGGCGGTGCATTTCCTGGTGCTGCGCGGCATCAAGGAAGCCGCCTTCATCAACCAGGTGACCACCGTGGCCAAGGTCGTGCCGCTGCTGATGTTCATCGTCATCGCCGCCTTCGCCTTTCGCGCCGACATCTTCACCCGCGACATCTGGGGGCTGAGCAATCCGCAGTTCGGCAGCGTGCTGGAGCAGGTGCGCAACATGATGCTGGTGACAGTGTTCGTGTTTATCGGTATCGAGGGCGCGAGTGTCTATTCGGGGCGGGCGCTGCACCGCTCGGACGTGGGCAAGGCCACCGTGGTCGGTTTTCTCGGCGTGCTGGCGCTGCTGGTGTTGGTCAACGTGCTGTCGCTGGGGGTGATGACCCAGCCGGAGCTGGCTGGCTTGCAGAACCCCTCGCTGGCCTCGGTGCTGGAGCATATCGTCGGGCCCTGGGGGGCGCTGTTGATCAGCATCGGCCTGGCGGTGTCGCTGCTTGGGGCATTGCTGTCGTGGGCGCTGCTGTGCGCCGAGATCCTCTATGCCACCGCCCGGGACAAGACCATGCCGCGCTTCCTGGCGCGGGAGAACGCCAACCAGGTACCGGCCAACGCGCTATGGCTGACCAATGTGATGATCCAGGGCTTCCTGCTGATCACGCTGTTCTCGGCGGGGACCTACACCAGCCTGATCTACCTGGCGTCGTCGATGATCCTGGTGCCGTATTTCTGGTCGGCGGCCTACGCCGTGCTGCTGGCCTGGCGTGGCGAAGGCTACCAGGGACAGGCGGGGCTGCGGCGCAAGGACCTGCTGGTGGCGGCGGTCGCGCTGCTGTACGCGGTCTGGCTGCTGTATGCCGGTGGGCTCAAGTACGTGTTGCTGTCGGCGCTGCTGTATGCGCCCGGGGTGATCCTGTTCGCCCGGGCCAAGCGCGAGCAGGGGCAGGTGCTGTTCAGCGCGTGGGAGAAACTGATCTTCGCGGCGGTGCTGGCGGGGGCGGGGCTGGCGGCGTATGCCCTGTACTCGGGGTTGTTGAGCCTTTGACCTTGCAGGTGCCGACTCAACGGCGGTGTCCTTTGGCGCTGTGGCGCAAATGAATCAACCTTGCAGTTCGACGGCGCCTGGTGGCGTCGGACGTTCCGGGCGCGACCAGATCCACAGGTTGCCCAGGGTCATGCCGGCGATGGCGAGGAACACCGGCCAGTGGTGTTCGAGCACGGTCAGCATCAGGCCGGCGCAAAGCAGCATGCTGATGGTCGCGCTGACCTTGGCGCGGCGCTGGATCACCTTGCCGTTGCGCCAATTGTAGAGGATCGGGCCGAACAGCCGGTGGTTCTCCAGCCAGGCGGACAGGCGCGGCGAGCTGCGGGTCGCGGCCCAGGCGGCGAGGAGGATGAATTCGGTGGTGGGCAGCCCGGGAATGACGATGGCCACGAGGCCAATGCCCAGGCTGACATAGGCCAGGATCGCGTAGAGCAGGCGGGACAGTTTCGAGCGGGCGATTCGGGTCATGGTCTCACTGCAACGGTGTGGCCGCCCGCAGGCGGCCGGGTAAAGCGTGTCAGGCCAGCGCGGCGTCGGCGGCGTAGGCATGCTTGAGCAGCTCGGTGAAGCGCTCGAAGGCGGCGACCGCGCCACGCTCGGCGGCGGCGTCTTCCTCGGGCGACAGGTCCAGGCTGTCGAGGATGCGGGTGAACTGCTTCCAGCCTTCGGCACGGCCACCGGCCGGTTCGCCCAGGTGACGGGCACCGAAGGTCTCGGACAGCTCCAGGGCCACGGCGCGCTTGATCAGGAACGCGGCGCCCAGTTTGGAGCCTTCGGAGACGAAGATCCAGCCCAGGGCCTCGCCCAGGCTTGGCTTGCCCAGGGCGCCGGCGAAGGGCGCGGGCACTTCGGTGTCGAGGTCGGCCAGGTCCAGGCGGGCCTGATCGGCGCGGCAGCGCGCGGCCAGGTCCGGCACGATGGCGATCAGTTGCGGATCGGTGTACAGCGCCTGCAGCTCGGACTGGAACAGGTACTGGGCAACCACGAAGCGGGCGAAGCTTTCACGGCTGTCGAACGGCTTGTGCGATTTGACCAGGGCGTCCAGCTCGGTGTGCGGGGCGTGGGTGACCTGGTTCAGGCGCTGGGAGCGCAGGGCGGCGCGTTCGGTGGAAGGGGCGGTCATGGGGGCATCCTTGGAAAATGGGGCTGTCTAGTGACAAGACGAAAAGGAAGACGCGGGACAGTAAAAAAACCTCACCTGCGAAGTGAAATCATTCGCAAAACGTGTTTGCTGCTATTCGCGGGTAAACCCGCTCCCACAGGTCTTGCGAGCGACGCGGAACCTGTGGGAGCGGGTTTACCCGCGAAGAAAACAGCGACGGTGTTGGGTCCAGGCCTCAGATATCCCACACCAGGTTGATGGCGAAGTTGCGCCCCGGCGCGGTCAGGCGGTCCAGGTTGGCCGGCTGGGTGACGGCAGCTTCGCCCACACCGTTCTGGTCACCGACCATGGCGTACTTGCGCACGTCGTCCCACTGCCAGTACTTCTTGTCGGCCAGGTTGTACACGCCGCCGTTGATGGTCAGGTCGTCGGTGATCCGGTAGAAGCCGGTCAGGTCCAGCACGCCGTAGCCGGGCGTGCGGAAGTTCGAGCTGGAACCGTCGGGGGCGAAGAACTTGGTATCGTCCACGCGGTTCTTGCGCTTGACCACGGTCCAGCTGAGCTGGGTGCCATAGTCGATCTGCTCGTAGCCCAGGCCGAACACGCCGGTCAGCGGGTTGACGCTGTTCAGCGGTTGGCCGGTGTCGTCGTTGCGCCCGTAGGCATAGGCGATGGAGCCGACGGTGTACAGGCCTTCAGGCGCGCCGAAGCGGTCCAGGTTGAGGCGGCCCTTGACTTCGGCGCCCTTGATGGTGGCGTGCTTGATGTTGTTGGCCTGGAAGGAGGTCCCCAGGTTGGTCGACTGCACGGCCTCTTCGTTGATGAAATCGCGGTACTTGTTGTAAAACACCGCGACATCGAAGTTGCCGGCGTCGAAGTTGCCACGCAGGCCGGTTTCGTAGCTCTTGCTCTTCTCCGGCTCCAGCCCCGGGTTAGGCTCGACCACATAGCCGCCGGCGAGGTTTTCGAAGCGGCCCCAGATCGCCTTGGCGCTCGGCGTGCGGAAACCTTCGGCGTACTGCCCGTACCAGGTGTAGTTGTCGTTGAAGGCATAGGTCACGCCCAGCTTGGGCGATACGCGGTGCCATTTCTTGTCGTCGTCGTTCAGACGGCTTTGCCCGGTGGGGCTGGTGCTCTGCACACCGCGCAGGTATTCGGCGGTCATCTTCGGATCGATGCGGGTGTAGTCGTAGCGAGCGCCCGGCAGGAAGGTCCAGTTGTTCCAGCGGATCTCGTCCTGGGCGAACAGGCTGTAGGTATTGACGGTCGGATCCGGGAAGTCGCTGACCGGTGCCGGGGTGTCGGCCGGGCTGATCTGGCCGATGAATCGGCAGGCGCCGCCCACCACCAGGCAGGTGCCCTTGCCGGTGCGCAGGCCGGTGATCTTTTCGTGCTTGAGCGTGGTGCCGTAAGTGAGCAGGTGGTCGGTTTCACCGATGCGGAACGCCTTGTCCAGCTGGGCATCAAGCACCCATTGGCGGTCCTTGTAGGTGGTGTCGCGTTCGCGCAGCACCGTGCGGCTGAACGGGAAGTAGATTTCCGAGGTTGCCTGGTCGGTCTTGGCGATCTGGTAGTTCAGGCTCCACTTGACGTGGTCGGCGACCAGCGAGTCCAGGCCGAATTCATGATTGATGCCGAAACGCTCGCGGGTGACAGTGTCGTTGCCGGTGCGGCTGCGGTACATGCCCAGGGGCGAGCCGCCGTTGAACGGCCCACCTACCGCACTGAGGATGTTCTGGTCGCGATCATCCTTGTAGTGCTCGTAGGTCAGCCCGAACCGCGCGTCGTCGGCGTAGTTCCAGCCCAGCTTGGCCAGTACGTTGGTGGTGCGAACGTCTTCAGGGTTGGCTTTGGTCCGGTTGATGCCGGCACCGCCATGCCCGCCATAGGACTCGGTCTCGTGGCCATTGCGCTGGCTCAGGTGTAGCAGGCCGTCGAAGTCACCCTGGCGGCCCGCTACGGTGGCCGAGGTCAGCCAGCTTTCGTCGGCGGAACTGTAGCCGGTCTTCAGGCGTGCGCCGACATCCTTGCCAGGCTTGATGATGTCTTCCGGGTCGAGGGTGTAGTAGCTCACTGCGCCGCCAATGGCGTTGCTGCCGTACAGCACGGAGGCCGGGCCGCGCAGGATCTCCACGCGCTTGACGATCTCGGGGTCGACATAGTTGCGCTGGGTCTGGGCGTAGGGGCCGTTGAAGAAGCTGTCGGG
This sequence comes from Pseudomonas sp. DVZ6, assembly GCF_024259445.1. NCBI lineage: Bacteria > Pseudomonadati > Pseudomonadota > Gammaproteobacteria > Pseudomonadales > Pseudomonadaceae > Pseudomonas > Pseudomonas sp. DVZ6. The sequence continues at coordinate 54,581 of NZ_JANCLM010000027.1, read as the reverse complement.
AATCGACACGCCGTCCACCTGGGTCAGCACCCGGTCGCCATCGATACCGCGGATGTTGTAGCCGTTCAGGCCGCTGCGCTGGCCGGTGCCGGACACCGACACACCGGGCTCATAGCGCACCAGCTGCTTGATGTCGTTGACGTTCTGCCGGTCCAGCTGCTCGCGGGTCTGCACGCTGACGGTGCTCGGCACCTGGCTGACATCCTGGGCGCTGCGGGTGGCGCTGACGGTCACCTGTTGCAGGGCGATGGTGTTGCCGGCGGACTGGCGCTCGAGCACCACGTTGCCGTTGCCGATCTTGCGGTAGCCCAGGCCGGTGCCGCGCAGCAGGCGCTGCAGCGCGGCCTCTGGTGCCAGCGAGCCCTGCACGCCCGGCGAGGCCACGCCCTCGGCCAGCTCGGCGCTGAAGCCGACCTGCCAGCCGGTCACCTTGCTGAACGCGTTGATGGCCTCGACCAGTGGCTGCTGGGTGATGGCGAAGCGGTAGTCGCCCATGCGCGGGCTGCTCGCCTGGGCCGGTTCCACGGCCAGTGCCGGCAGGCTGCAGGCGCCGCTGGCGAGCAGGGCCAGGGTCAACAGGGACAATTGCCCGCGACGGCGGGAAGAAGAGGACGGGCGGGTCTGACCTGTGGGCATCGAAAGCGCTCCCTGTCGCGCGTGAGTTATAAGCGGTGCTTGTTCTTGTTTTCGAACGAGAATCAATCGTATTGGCTATAACGAGACGGGCGAGACAGGGCGATCGCGTAAAAAAACTTACAGGGTCAGTTCAAAATGACTACGGCAGGGTATTCGTGCAGTTGCGCTGAGGTGATGTGGGCGAGGGCGCGCAACGTTTCCAGCGGCTGGTCAAGGCGGTAGTTGCCGGTGACCGCGACCTGCTCCAGGTGGGTGTTGCGGTTGATGATCCACCCCGGGTAGTAGCGGCGGACTTCCGCGAGCACCTGGCTCAGCGGGCAGTTCTCGAACACCAGGCGGCCTTCGATCCAGGCCAGGTCCTTGCTCATGTCGGGGCGCTGGCGCTGGCCGAAGCCCTTGGGACCGACGCTGATACTGTCGCCGGCGCTCAGGCGGATGCGTTGGTCGCTCGCGGCCTGCAGGTCGACATCGCCGCGCTGCACCCGCACCTGGGCCTCGCCATCGAGGTAACGCACGGCGAAGTCGGTGTCGCGCACGCTGGCGCGCAACGGGCCGGCCTGGACTTCCAGGGGCGGCTGGCTGGTGTTGGATACCTGGAAGTACGCCTCGCCCTGAAGCAGGCGGGCGACCTTGCGGCCTTCGCGCTCGTCGCTGGCGAAGGCCGAATTGGTATTGAGCAGCACCTTGGCACCCGGGTCCAACTCCAGGCGCTGTCGCTCGCCGACCACAGTCAGGTGGTCGGCCTGCAGGCGCACCGGCAGGTTGCCGAAGGTGAACAGCCCGACCAGCAGCACGGCAGCGGTGGCCAGCGGCTTCCAGTGGCTGCGCAGGCGCCCGGCGAGCGAGCGCTTGCGGCTGTGCTGCAGCTGGCCGGCGGCCTGGCGCAGCGAGGCGCCGTTCCACAGCGCTTCGGCCTCGACATAGGCCTCGGCGTTCTCCGGCTTGGCCCCCAGCCAGTGCTCGAAGGCGCGGGTATCGTCTTCGCTGGCGCACTGCAGGCGGATCAACCAGTCCAGCGCCTCCTCGCGGGCACGGGCGCGGGCATCAGGCTCGGCGGGTGACGGGCGAGGTGTGGGGCGGTCGGTCACGGGGGATCCTTGCGAGGGGCTTTTTTTGCGCATGATCAGTGCAGACCCGGTCCATGGCAAGGGCTTTGCGCGGGTCAGCGGCGAGAGGTCGCATCACTGGTGACGATCGGCCACGCCCATGCAGATGGCCATGATCAGTTTCAGCTCCTTCTGCACCGTGCTGGCCGAGACTTTCAGCTGCTCGGCGATTTCCAGGTAGCTGGCGCCGTGCAGGCGGCTGAGGATGAAGATGCGCTGCTGGCGCTCGCTGAGCTGGCCGAGGCTGACGCTCAGGTGCTTGAGCAACTGTTCGGCGTGGGCGGCGTCCTCGCTGCTGGCCGAAGGGGCGGCGACATTGTGCAGGACCTGTTCGGGCACGTCGTCCACCAGCGTGCGCGCCTGCACCCTGCGTGCGCGCAGGTGGTCCAGGGCCAGGTTGCGGGCAGTCTGGAAAACGAAGGGCTCGAGGTGCTCGATCGGCCGCTCGCCCAGGGCGCGGGTGACCCGCAGGTAGGTTTCCTGCAGCAGGTCCTCGGCGGTGCTGGGGTTGCCCACCATGCGCTGCAAGGTGCGCAGCAGGGTGAGGCGCTGGTTGAGGAACACTGAGTTGAACCGGGACTGACTCACGGGGAAACCTGGTCGCTTTTCGGGTTAATGATAATGCTTATCATCCATGCTCGGGGTCAAGCGCGAAAATGTCACGAACAGGTAAATATTGCGGCTAGCGCGGCTCGTGTAGGAGCGGCCTTGTGCCGCGAAAGGGCCGCGAAGCGGCCCCAGGATTTCAGAGTCGATGCAACAAGAGCTGGGGCCGCTTTGCGGCCCTTTCGCGGCACAAGGCCGCTCCTACAGGAGATCGTGCAAAACTTCACCTGGCGTTGAACAACGCCAGGCAGTTGTCCAGCATGCGGTTGGAGAAGCCCCATTCGTTGTCGTACCAGGCCAGCACCTTGAGCATGCGCCCGTTGGCGCGGGTGTGGTTGGCGTCGAAGATCGACGACAGCGGGTTGTGGTTGAAGTCGCACGACACCAGCGGCAGGGCGTTGTAGCCCAGCACGCGCGAGTGGCGGCTGGCCTCGAGGAACAGCTGGTTGACTTCGTCGGCGCTGGCCTCGCGCTTGAGGTTGACCGTGAGGTCGACCAGCGACACGTTGATCACCGGCACCCGCACGGCCATGCCGGTGAGCTTGCCGGCCAGTTCCGGCAACACCAGGCCCACCGCCTCGGCGGCGCCGGTCTTGCTCGGGATCATCGACTGGGTGGCCGAGCGGGCGCGGTATGGATCGCCGTGGTAGACGTCGGTGAGCACCTGGTCGTTGGTGTAGGCGTGGATGGTGGTCATCAGGCCTTGCTCGATGCCGAACTCGCGGTGCAGCACCTGGGCGATCGGCGCCAGGCAGTTGGTGGTGCACGAGGCGTTGGAGATGATCTGGTGCGAGGCGCGCAGCACATCGTGGTTGACCCCGTACACCACGGTGGCGTCGGCGCCCTTGGCCGGCGCGCTGACGATCACCTTGGCGGCGCCGGCCGTCAGGTGGGCGGCGGCCTTGGCGCGTTCGGTGAACAGCCCGGTGCATTCGAACACCACGTCGATGGCCAGGGTCTTCCAGGGCAGTTCGGCGGGATTGCGGATGGCGCTGACGGCGATGCGGTCGCCATTGACGGTGAGGCTTTCATGGTCGGCCTCGACAGTGGCGTCGAAGGTGCCGTGGACGCTGTCGTACTTGAGCAGATGGGCGTTCATCGCGCTGTCGCCCAGGTCGTTGATGGCGACGACCTGCAGGTCCTGGCGGTAGCCCTGCGTGTACAGTGCGCGCAGGACGTTGCGTCCGATGCGGCCGAATCCGTTGATGGCGATGCGTAGGGTCATGACGTTACCTCTGGCAGTCGGGTGAAGCCTGTGGCACAAAGAGCAGCTTCACTGAAACGGTTTTGTTGTTGGAATTACAAGATTATTCACCGAGAGATAGAAAACAAGCCTTTTTGCTGGCAGTATTTTGTTTAAACATACAACGAGTGGTTGGCAGTGCCGTCGCAAACGGACCAGAAGCCTCTATCCAGAGCCTAGGTCGCAATCGTTTGGAGGGACAGTCCCTGGTAAAACCGCCCTTACCGTTAGCCTGGAGTCCAGTACATGCATCCGCGCATCCTTGAGGTCACCGAACGGCTGATCGCCCGCAGCCGCCGTACCCGTGAACGCTACCTTGAGCTGATCCGTGGGGCGGCCAGTGACGGACCCATGCGCGCCAGCCTGCAGTGCGCCAACTTCGCCCATGGCGTGGCCGGCTGTGGCGGCGAGGACAAGCAGACCCTGCGCCTGATGAACGCCGCCAACGTGGCCATCGTCTCCGCCTACAACGACATGCTCTCGGCGCACCAGCCGTACCAGCACTTTCCCGAGCAGATCAAGCAGGCCCTGCGCGAAGTCGGCTCGGTCGGTCAGTTCGCCGGCGGCGTGCCAGCCATGTGCGATGGCGTCACCCAGGGCGAGCCGGGCATGGAGCTGGCCATCGCCAGCCGCGAAGTGATCGCCATGTCCACCGCCATCGCCCTGTCGCACAACATGTTCGACGCCGCCCTGATGCTGGGCATCTGCGACAAGATCGTCCCCGGCCTGATGATGGGCGCGCTGCGCTTCGGTCACCTGCCGACCGTCTTCGTGCCAGGCGGGCCGATGGTCTCGGGCATCTCCAACAAGGAGAAGGCCGATGTGCGCCAGCGCTACGCCGAGGGCAAGGCCACCCGCGAGCAACTGCTCGAATCGGAAATGAAGAGCTACCACGGCCCGGGCACCTGCACCTTCTACGGCACCGCCAACACCAACCAGCTGGTGATGGAGGTGATGGGCCTGCACCTGCCGGGCGCCTCGTTCGTCAATCCCTACACGCCGCTGCGCGACGCCCTTACCGCCGAGGCCGCGCGCCAGGTCACGCGGATGACCAAGGCCAGCGGCAACTTCATGCCGATTGGCGAGATTGTCGACGAGAAGGCGCTGGTCAACTCGATCGTCGCCCTGCACGCCACCGGCGGCTCGACCAACCACACCCTGCACATCCCGGCCATCGCCCAGGCCGCCGGCATCCAGCTGACCTGGCAGGACATGGCTGACCTGTCCGAGGTGGTGCCGACGCTGTCCCACGTCTATCCGAACGGCAAAGCCGACATCAACCACTTCCAGGCCTCCGGCGGCATGGCGTTCCTCATTCGCGAGCTGCTCGACGCGGGCCTGCTGCACGAGGACGTCAACACCGTGGCCGGGCATGGCCTGCGCCGCTACACCCAGGAGCCGTTCCTCGAGGATGGCCGACTGGTGTGGCGCGAAGGTCCGAAGGACAGCCTCGACGAAAGCATCCTGCGCCCGGTGGCGCGGCCGTTCTCCGCCGAGGGCGGCCTGCGGGTCATGGAGGGCAACCTGGGGCGCGGCGTGATGAAGGTGTCGGCGGTGGCGCCGGAGCATCGCGTGGTCGAGGCGCCCGCCCGGGTGTTCCACGACCAGCAGGCGCTGGCCGATGCGTTCAAGGCCGGCGAACTGGAGCGCGACTTCGTCGCCGTGGTGCGCTTCCAGGGGCCGCGCTGCAACGGCATGCCCGAGTTGCACAAGCTGACACCCTTCCTCGGCGTGCTGCAGGACCGCGGCTTCAAGGTGGCGCTGGTCACCGACGGGCGCATGTCCGGGGCCTCGGGCAAGATCCCGGCGGCCATCCACGTGTGCCCGGAGGCTTTCGACGGCGGCCCGCTGGCGCGAGTGCGCGATGGTGATATCGTGCGCGTCGATGGTGCCGAAGGCACGCTGCGGATCATGGTCTCGGCCGAGGAACTGGCCAGCCGTGAGCTGCCCGAGCCGCCCACGGGCAACGACCTGGGCTGCGGGCGCGAGCTGTTCGGCTTCATGCGCGTGGCGTTCAGTTCCGCCGAACAGGGCGCGAGCGCCTTCACCTCGGCCCTGGAGAACCTCAAATGAAGGCCTTGCTGGTCGGCGACATCGGTGGCACCAACGCACGTTTTGCCTTGTGGCGCGACAACGAGCTGCAGGCGGTCCAGGTGCTGGCCACCGCCGACTACACCAGCCCCGAGCAGGCCATCGAGGCCTACCTCGCCGACCAGGGCATCGCCCGTGGCGGCCTGGCGGCGGTGTGCCTGGCGGTGGCCGGTCCCGTGGACGGCGACGAATTCCGCTTCACCAACAACCACTGGCGCCTGAGCCGCAGCGCGTTCTGCCAGACGCTGCAGGTCGAGCGCCTGTTGCTGATCAACGATTTTTCCGCCATGGCCCTGGGCATGACCCGGCTGCGCGACGGTGAGTTCCGCGAGGTCTGCGCAGGCCTCGCCGACCCGTCGCGTCCGGCGCTGGTGATCGGCCCCGGCACCGGCCTGGGTGTGGGCAGCCTGCTGCGCCTGGGCGAGCACTGGCTGGCGCTGCCGGGGGAGGGCGGGCATGTCGACCTGCCGGTGGGCAATGCCCGCGAGGCGGCGATCCATCAGGAGATTCACCGGCAGATCGGCCATGTCAGCGCCGAGACGGTGCTCAGCGGCGGTGGGCTGGTGCGCTTGTACCAGGCGATCTGCGCGCTCGACGGCGCCACGCCGACGCACAAGACCCCGGCGCAGATCACCGACGCGGCCCTGGCCGGCGAGCCCCGGGCACTGGCGGTGATCGAGCAGTTCTGCCGCTTCCTCGGGCGGGTGGCAGGCAACAACGTGCTCACCCTGGGCGCCCGGGGTGGGGTCTACATTGTCGGCGGGGTGATTCCGCGTTTCGCCGAGTTGTTCCTGGGCAGCGGATTCGCTGCGAGTTTCGCCGACAAGGGCTGTATGAGCGGCTACTTCGCCGGGGTGCCGGTCTGGTTGGTGACGGCGGAGTTTTCCGGGTTGCTGGGGGCGGGGGTGGCCTTGCAACAGGCGTTGGATCATTGATCGCTGGGGCCGCTTCGCGGCCCTTTCGCGGCGCAAGGCCGCTCCTACAGTTGATTGCGTAGCCTTTGTAGGAGCGGCCTTGCGCCGCGAAAGGGCTGCGAAGCAGCCCCACAGCAGACATAAAGATCTGCGTTTACAAGAGGACTGACCATTGTGACCACTGCCGGCAAATCGATCCTGATGGTCGACGACGACCAGGATATCCGCGAACTGTTGCAGACCTACCTGGCCCGTTGCGGCCTGCAGGTCCATGCCGAACCCGACGGCCAGGGCTTTCGCCGCGCCCTGGACGCCAACCCCTACGACCTGGTGATCCTCGACGTGATGCTGCCCGACGAGGACGGCTTCAGCCTGTGCCGCTGGGTCCGCCAGCACCCGCGCCAGGCGCGGGTGCCGATCATCATGCTCACCGCCAGTTCCGACGAGGCCGACCGGGTCATCGGCCTGGAGCTGGGCGCCGACGATTACCTCGGCAAACCCTTCAGCCCACGTGAACTACAGGCCCGCATCAAGGCCCTGTTGCGCCGCGCCGATTTCGGCCAGGCGGCGCCGGCCAGCGCGGTGCTGGCCTTCGACGACTGGCGGCTGGACACGATCAGCCATCGCCTGTTCCACCGCGATGGCGAGGAGGTGATCCTCTCCGGCGCCGACTTCGCCCTGCTCAAGCTGTTCCTCGACCACCCGCAGCAGATCCTCGACCGCGACACCATCGGCAACGCCACCCGTGGGCGCGAGCCGATGCCGCTGGACCGTATCGTCGACATGGCGGTCAGCCGCCTGCGCCAGCGCCTGCGCGACACGGAAAAACCCCCTCGGCTGATCCGCACCGTGCGCGGCAGCGGCTACCTGCTGGCGGCCAATGTCTGCCCGGCCTAGCGAGCGCCGCTGGCGCCTGCTGCCGCGCTCGCTGCTGGGGCGCATGCTGCTGCTGACCTTGTTGGTGGTGTTGCTGGCCCAGGGGCTGTCGAGCCTGATCTGGGTGGCGCAACTGCGCGCCAGCCAGTTGCAGGGCCTGCGTGCCAGTGCCGGCAGCCTGGCTCATTCGATGAGTGCCAGCGTCAGCTACTTCCGTTCGCTGCCGGTGGCCTACCGGCCGATGGTCCTTGACCAGTTGCGTAGCATGGGCGGAACGCGCTTCTTCGTCTCGCTCAACGTCAAGCCGCTGGAGATGCCGGTGCTGCCGATCACCCCGCGCAAGCAGGCGGTAATCGACGTGTTCCAGCAGGTGTTGCACGAGCGCCTGGGCCAGCAGCTGGAGATCTCAGTCGAATTCGTCAGCCCCGATGACCTGCGGATCTTCAACAGCGGCCTGAAACTCGATGAGCTGCCCCGCTCCTGGGCGCATTACTCGTTGACCCTGGAGCCACTCAACCCACCGGTGTTGGTGACCCAGATCCGCCTGGGCGAGGGTGAGTGGCTGTACATCGCCTCGCTGCTGCCCGAGCCCTACACCAGCCTCGAGGCCGAGCGCCTGCCGCGTCAGCAGATCGGCTTTATCGCCATGACCACCGCCCTGCTGTTGCTGTTCATCGGCTTGCTGGTGCATTGGCAGAGCCGGCCGCTCAAGCGCCTGGCGCGAGCGGCGCGGGAAATGTCGCTGGGCGCCGACGTGGCCCCGGTGGCCGAGGGCGGCGGCAGCGAAGTGGTCGAGGTGGGGCGGGCGTTCAACAGCATGCGCGAGCGGATCAGCCGTTACCTCACCGAACGCTCCCAGTTGTTCAGCGCCATTTCCCATGACCTGCGCACGCCGATCACGCGTCTGCGCCTGCGGGTCGAGCTGCTCGAGGACGAGAAGCTGCAAGCGAAGTTCAGCCGCGACCTCGACGAGCTGGAGCTGCTGGTCAAAGGGGCGTTGCAGTGCGTGAAGGACACCGACATTCACGAGAACATCGAGCCGATCGACCTCAACCAGGTGCTGGAGATGCTCGCCGAGCCTTACCTCGGTGACGGCCGCATCACCCTAGAGGGGCAGGCGCTGGCGCCGTACCCCGGCAAGTCGCTGGCCCTGCGCCGCTGCATCGGCAATCTGATCGATAACGCCATCAAGTACGGCGAGCGGGCGCATCTGCGGATCCTCGACAGTGCCGAGAGCTTCGTCCTACAGGTCGACGACCAGGGGCCGGGGGTGCCGGAGCAGCGCCTGGAGCAGGTGTTCGAGCCGCACTTCCGGCTGGCCGGTCAGCAGCAGGGCTATGGGTTGGGGCTGGGGATCGCGCGCAACATCGCCCACAGCCATGGCGGCGAGGTGAGCCTGTTCAACCTGCGTGAGGGTGGGTTGCGGGTGACCTTGTACCTGCCGCGTACAGCCGAATGAGCCCTTATCGCGGGGCAAGCCCGCTCCCACGCCAACATGCACGGCCGGCGTGGGAGCGGGCTTGCCCCGCGATAAGGGCTTCGATGTAACGATGTGGTGACAATCGAGCCGGTCTTCGTGACATGCCAGCCAGGACGGCTGACTAGAATCGGCTGACAACAACAAGGAAGACCACGCCCATGGCCAACCGCTGGATCGACTCCCCGACACACCATGCCTGGCTCGACGCCGAGGCCCTGCGCCTGCTCGCCTTCGCCAGGGCTTCGCGCCTGTCCCAGGGGTTCGGCAACCTCGACGACGAAGGCCGCCTGCCCCGTTGCGCCCTGGCCGAGACCATGAACACCGCGCGCATGACGCACAGCTTCGCCCTGGCGCATATCCAGGGCGTTCCGGGTTGCCGCGAGCTGGTCGAGCATGGCGTCGAGGCCCTGCTGGGCCCGCTGCGCGACCAGGAGCACGACGGCTGGTACGCCCAGCCCGAAGGCCACGGCGACACCGGCAAGGCCGCCTACCTGCATGCCTTCGTCGCCCTTGCCGCCAGCTCGGCGGTGGTGGCGGGTGTCACACAGGCCCAGGCACTGCTGGATGCCGTGGTCCGGGTCATCGAGCAGCGCTTCTGGTGCGAGGAGGAGGGTGCCCTGCGCGAGTCGTTCTCCCGCGACTGGCGGCAGGCGGAGGCCTACCGTGGAGCCAACAGCAACATGCACGGCGTCGAGGCGTTTCTTGCCCTGGCCGATGTCATCGGCGACGTGCGCTGGCTGGAGCGTTCGCTGCGCATCGTGCAGCGTTTGATCCTGGCCCAGGCCGCCGCCGATGGTTTGCAGGTCACCGAGCATTTCGACGAGCACTGGCAGGCATTGCCCGACTACAACCGCGACAACCCCGCCGACGGCTTCCGCCCCTACGGCACCACGCCCGGTCATGCCTTCGAATGGGCACGCCTGGTGCTGCACCTGGAGGCGGCCCTGCAACGGGCGCAACTGCCTGCGCCCGAGTCCTTGCTGCCTGCCGCCAGGGGGCTGTTCGACAGCGCCTGCAAGCATGCCTGGCAGGCCGATGGCACGCCGGGGTTGGTCTACACCCTGGACTGGCGCAACCGCCCGGTGGTGCGCGAGCGCCTGCACTGGGTACATGCCGAGGCCAGCGCCACCGCCGCGGCCCTGTTGCGGCGTACCGGCGAGGCGCAGTACGAACATTGGTATCGCTGCTTCTGGGACTTCATCGCCAGCCACTTCATCGACCGCAGCCACGGCAGTTGGCACCACGAGCTCGATGCGACCTTGCTGCCCAGTGCACGGATCTGGGGCGGCAAGCCCGACCTCTACCACGCCTACCAGGCCCTGCTGCTGCCGCGCCTGCCGCTGGCGCCGAGCCTGGCCACGTCCCTGGCTATGTAACCAGATGATGACATTCGCGCATCCGTTCGTTACCTGACGACGGACGCGGGCTCCTTACACTCCATGCCATGCAAGCGACAGTCTTGCCTCGCATAACAACAATAAAGGTATTCCCATGCATTCGACGCTTCGTCTCGCCGCTGCGATCTCCCTCGCCTCACTCTGCTCGCTCAATGCCCATGCCGCCGAATCCAAAGGCAACGTGGAGGTCGTCCATTGGTGGACCTCCGGTGGTGAAAAAGCTGCCGTCGACGTGCTCAAGGCCCAGGTCGAGAAAGATGGTTTCACCTGGAAGGACGGTGCCGTGGCTGGTGGTGGTGGCGCCACCGCGATGACCGTGCTCAAGAGCCGCGCGGTGGCAGGCAACCCGCCCGCCGTGGCCCAGATCAAAGGACCGGATATCCAGGACTGGGCCGCGACCGGCCTGCTCGACCCTGACGTGCTCAAGGACGTGGCCAAAACGGAGAAGTGGGACAGCCTGCTCGACAAGAAGGTCGCCGACACCGTGAAGTACGACGGCGACTACGTGGCCGTGCCGGTGAACATCCACCGTATCAACTGGCTGTGGATCAATCCGGAAGTGTTCAAGAAGGCCGGTATCGACAAGGCCCCGACCACCCTCGATGAATTCTATGCCGCTGCCGACAAGCTCAAGGCCGCCGGTTTCATCCCACTGGCCCACGGTGGCCAGCCGTGGCAGGACAGCACCGTGTTCGAGAATGTGGTGCTCTCGGTGATGGGCGTCGAGGGTTACAAGAAGGCCCTTGTCGAACTGGACAAGGATGCCCTGAGCGGTCCCGAGATGGTCAAGGCGCTCACCGAGCTGAAGAAAGTTGCCACCTACATGGATCCTGACGGCAAGGGCCAGGACTGGAACCTGGAGGCGGCCAAGGTCATCAACGGCAAGGCCGGCATGCAGATCATGGGCGACTGGGCCAAGAGCGAATGGACCCTGGCCAAGAAGACCGCCGGCAAGGACTACCAGTGCGTGGCCTTCCCCGGCACCGACCAGGCCTTCCTCTACAACATCGACTCGCTGGTGGTGTTCAAGCAGAAGGACAAGGGCACGGCGGCGGGCCAGCAGGACATCGCCCGCAAGGTGCTGGGCGAGGAGTTCCAGAAGGTCTTCAGCATCAACAAGGGCTCGATCCCGGTGCGTAACGACATGCTCGCCGACATGGGCAAGCATGGCTTCGACAGCTGCGCCCAGACCGCGGCCAAGGACTTCCTGGCCGACGCCAAGTCCGGCGGCCTGCAACCGAGCATGGCGCACAACATGGCCACCACGCTGGCGGTGCAGGGGGCGTTCTTCGATGTGGTGACCAACTACATCAACGATCCGAAGGCTGATCCTGCGGATGCGGCGAAGAAGCTGGCCGCAGCAGTCAACGCCGCCAAGTAGTCAGGCGCCTGTGTAGGAGCGGCCTTGCGCCGCGAACAGGCTGCATAGCAGCCCCTGGCCTCCCCAGTTGTTGTCGGGGCCGCGCTGCGGCCCTTTCGCGGCACAAGGCCGCTCCTACACGTTTATCTGCCTTTCTCGAAACGAGATCTGAACCATGACCACAGCAACCGCCCGCCTGCGGGCCTCCCCCCTGGACGCGCTGCAGCGCTGGCTACCGAAGCTGGTGCTGGCGCCGAGCATGTTCATCGTCCTGGTGGGCTTCTACGGCTACATCCTGTGGACCTTCGTCCTCTCGTTCACCACCTCGACCTTCCTGCCCACCTACAAGTGGGCGGGCCTGGCGCAGTACGCCCGGCTGTTCGACAACGACCGCTGGTGGGTGGCGAGCAAGAACCTGCTGCTGTTCGGTGGCCTGTTCATCGGCATCACCCTGGCCATCGGCGTGTTCCTCGCCGTGCTGCTCGACCAGCGCATCCGCCGCGAAGGGTTCATTCGCACCATCTACCTGTACCCCATGGCCTTGTCGATGATCGTCACCGGCACCGCCTGGAAGTGGCTGCTCAACCCCGGCATGGGCCTGGACAAGCTGCTGCGCGACTGGGGCTGGGAAGGCTTTCGCCTGGACTGGCTGATCGACCCCGACCGCGTGGTCTACTGCCTGGTGATCGCCGCCGTGTGGCAGGCCTCGGGCTTCATCATGGCGATGTTCCTCGCCGGCCTGCGCGGCGTCGACCAGTCGATCATCCGCGCCGCCCAGCTCGATGGCGCCAGCCTGCCGCGCATCTACTGGACCGTGGTGCTGCCCAGCCTGCGCCCGGTGTTCTTCAGCTCGCTGATGATCCTCGCGCACATCGCCATCAAGAGCTTCGACCTGGTGGCGGCGATGACCGCCGGCGGGCCGGGCTACTCCTCGGACCTGCCGGCCATGTTCATGTACTCGTTCACCTTCAGCCGCGGGCAGATGGGCATGGGCTCGGCCAGCGCGATCCTGATGCTCGGCGCCATCCTGGCGATCCTGGTGCCGTACCTGTATTCCGAATTGCGGGGCAAACGCCATGACTAGCCTGACCGACAAACCCGTGCTGAACCTCAGCCGTATCGCCATCCACGCGGTGCTGCTGCTGGCCGTGCTGCTGTACCTCGTGCCGCTGGTGGTGATGCTGCTGACCAGCTTCAAGACCCCTGAGGACATCGGCAGCGGCAACCTGCTGAGCTGGCCGACTGCGTTCACCGCCATTGGCTGGAGCAAGGCGTGGAGCACGGTCAGCGGCTACTTCGTCAACTCGATCCTGATCACTGTGCCGGCGGTGCTGATCTCCACCGCGATTGGCGCGCTCAATGGCTATGTGCTGTCGATGTGGCGCTTCCGTGGCTCGCAGCTGTTCTTCGGCCTGCTGCTGTTCGGCTGCTTCCTGCCGTTCCAGACCGTGCTGCTGCCGGCCTCGTTCACCCTTGGCAAATTGGGCCTGGCCAGCACCACCAGCGGGTTGGTGCTGGTACATGTGGTGTACGGCCTGGCCTTCACCACGCTGTTCTTTCGCAACTACTACGTGAGCATCCCCGAGGCGCTGGTCAAGGCCGCGCGCCTGGACGGCGCCGGGTTCTTCACCATCTTCGGGCGGATCATCCTGCCGATGTCGACGCCGATCATCATGGTCTGCCTGATCTGGCAGTTCACCCAGATCTGGAACGACTTCCTGTTCGGCGTGGTGTTCTCCAGCGGCGACTCGCAACCGATCACCGTGGCCCTCAACAACCTGGTCAACACCAGCACCGGGGCCAAGGAATACAACGTCGACATGGCCGCGGCGATGATCGCCGGGCTGCCGACGCTGCTGGTCTACGTGGTCGCGGGCAAGTATTTCGTGCGCGGGCTGACCGCCGGCGCGGTCAAGGGGTAAGTCATGGCAACACTCGAACTTCGTAATGTGCACAAGACCTACGGCGTGGGCCTGCCGGACACGCTCAAGAACATCCAGCTGGCGATCAAGGACGGCGAGTTCCTGATCCTGGTCGGCCCCTCGGGCTGCGGCAAGTCGACGCTGATGAACTGCATTGCCGGCCTGGAAAGCATCAGCGGCGGGGCGATCCTCATCGACGACGAGGACGTCAGCGGCATGAGCCCGAAGGATCGCGACATCGCCATGGTGTTCCAGTCCTACGCGCTGTACCCGACCATGAACGTGCGCGACAACATCGCCTTCGGCCTGAAGATCCGCAAGATGCCCCAGGCCGCCATCGACCAGGAGGTGGCGCGGGTCGCCAAGCTGCTGCAGATCGAGCATCTGCTCGAGCGCAAGCCCGGGCAGCTGTCCGGTGGTCAGCAACAGCGTGTGGCCATGGGCCGGGCGCTGGCGCGGCGGCCGAAGATCTACCTGTTCGACGAGCCGCTGTCGAACCTCGACGCCAAGCTGCGGGTGGAGATGCGCACCGAGATCAAGCTGATGCACCAGCGCCTGAAGACCACCACGGTGTACGTCACCCACGACCAGATCGAGGCGATGACGCTCGGTGACAAGGTGGCAGTGATGAAGGACGGAATCATCCAGCAGTTCGGCACGCCGCAGCAGATCTACAACGATCCGGCCAACCTGTTCGTCGCCAGCTTCATCGGCTCGCCGCCGATGAACTTCATCCCGGTGCGCCTGACGAAGCAGGACGGCCGCGTGCTGGCGCTGCTCGACAGCGGCCAGGCGCGCTGCGAGCTGCCGCTGGGCGTGGCGGCTGACGAGCTGGAAGGCCGCGAGATCATCCTCGGCGTGCGCCCGGAGCAGATCGCCCTGGGGGCGGAGCAGGGCAATGGCCTGCCGGGCATCCGCGCCGAAGTGCAGGTCACCGAACCCACCGGTCCGGACCTGCTGGTGTTCGTCACCCTCAACCAGACCAAGGTCTGCTGCCGCCTGGCACCGGATGTGGCATGCCGGGTCGGCGACAGCCTCAACCTGCAGTTCGACCCGGCGCGGGTGCTGCTGTTCGACGCCGGCAGCGGCGAACGCCTGGACCTTGCCGCCACCGCCGTAAAGGACAACGTGACTCGCTTCAAAGGCCGCTAAACCGGACACGGTCCCTGTAGGAGCGGCCTTGCCGAGGCGTCGGACCGGCCGGAAAGGGCTGCACAGCAGCCCCAGCAATGCTGAAGGATGCCAAGACCTGGGGCCGCTTCGCAGCCCTTTCGCGGCACAAGGCCGCTCCTACAGACGAACGCCGTTAAACCGTTCTGTTAATAACAAGAAAAGAGGACGCAAAGGGATGGAACATCGCAATCGCATCAGGACGCTGGGCTCACTGGCACTGCTGGCCGTGGTCGGCAGCAGCGGGGCCCAGGCCGCCGAGGCTTTCTCGTCGGAATCGAAATGGATGACCGGCGACTGGGGCGGCACCCGCACCGAGTTGCTGGAGAAGGGCTACGACTTCACCCTCGACTACGTCGGCGAGGTGGCCGGCAACCTTAACGGCGGCTACAACGACGACAAGACCGCGCGCTACAGCGACCAGTTCGCCCTCGGCGCGCACCTGGACCTGGAGAAGATCTTCGGCTGGAAGGACACCGAGTTCAAACTGGCGATCACCGAGCGTAGCGGCCGCAACCTGTCCAACGACCGCATCAGCGACCCGCGCGCCGGGCAGTTCAGCTCGGTGCAGGAAGTCTGGGGCCGGGGCCAGACCTGGCGCCTGACCCAGATGTGGATCAAGCAGAAGTACTTCGACGGCGCATTGGACGTGAAATTCGGCCGCTTCGGCGAGGGCGAGGACTTCAACAGCTTCCCTTGCGACTTCCAGAACCTGGCCTTCTGTGGCTCGCAGGTGGGCAACTGGGTCGGCGGCATCTGGTACAACTGGCCGGTCAGCCAGTGGGCGCTGCGGGTCAAGTACAACATCACCCCGGAATTCTTCGTCCAGGTCGGCGCCTACGAGCAGAACCCGTCGAACCTGGAGACCGGCAACGGCTTCAAGCTCAGCGGCAGCGGCACCAAGGGCGCGATCCTGCCGGTCGAGGCGGTGTGGTCGCCGAAGGTCAACGGCCTGCCGGGCGAGTACCGCCTGGGCTACTACTACAGCACCGCCAAGGCCGACGACGTCTACGACGACATCAACGGCAACCCGCAGGCGCTGACCGGCGCGGCGTTCAAGTCGCACTCCAGCAAGCACGGCTGGTGGGTGGTGGCCCAGCAGCAGGTCACCGCCCATGCCGGCGACGTCAATCGCGGCCTGAGCCTGTTCGCCAACTTCACCGTGCACGACAAGGCCACCAACGTGGTCGACAACTACCAGCAGGTCGGCCTGGTCTACAAGGGCGCCTTCGACGCCCGGCCCAAGGACGACATCGGCTTCGGCATCGCCCGCATCCACGTCAACGACGACGTGAAGAAGCGCGCCGAGCTGCTCAATGCCCAGAGCGGTATCAACGACTACGACAACCCGGGCTTCGCGCCGTTGCAGCGCACCGAGTACAACGCCGAGCTCTACTACGGCTTCCACGTCACCAACTGGCTGACCGTGCGCCCGAACCTGCAGTACATCAAGAGCCCGGGCGGTGTCGACCAGGTGGATAACGCGCTGGTCGCGGGGTTGAAGATTCAGTCGTCATTCTGAGAAAAATTGTTGTAAATTTACGCCATCCATCTCGACCTCCCGCTAACCACTGGCCAGCAGTGGTTAGCGGGCACGGGGCGAGACAGCGCTATCTCGAACAACAAAAGAGCTCGGAACCATGCCTGAACATCCGCTACATCGCTTCTTCACCTCGCAACGGCCCAGGCCGACCTTCGAGTGGGAGCGTTACCAGCAGCGCGATGTGCTGATCATCGACCACCCCTGCTGCCAGGCGGTGTTCAGCCGTCAGGGCGCGCAGCTGCTGCATTTCCAGCCTGCCGGCGAAAAGCCTTGGCTGTGGTGCGCCGAGCAGTGGCCGCAGGTGGGCGCCATCCGTGGGGGCGTGCCGGTATGCTGGCCATGGTATGGCCGTCACCCCAGCGAGGACCTGTGGCCGGCCCACGGTTGGGCGCGCTTGCTGGACTGGAAACTGGTGTACAGTCGTGAAGACGAGCAGGGCGTGACCCTGAAGTGGCGCCTGGACCTGTGCGACTGGCAGGTCGACCTGCACGCCCGGCTTGGCGCGAGCATGGAGCTGAGCCTCTGCACCGAGCACCAGGACAGCGAGCCCTGCCAGCTGAGCCATGCGCTGCTGGCCTACTGGCGAATCAGCGACGTGTCGAAGATAGCGCTGTCCGGGCTCGAGGATATCCAAGGCTACGATCGCCTCAATCGCCAGGCCTGCCGTGAGGATGGCGCGCTGACCCTCAAGGGCGGCTGCCAGAAAGTCTACCCGGGCACACCCAAGGTGCAGTTGCAGGACCCGGCCTGGCAGCGCGAGCTGTGCATCGACACCGGCGACAGCGACGACACCGTGGTCTGGCACCCGGGCAATCGCCCGTTGATGGGCGTGACCGGGCGCGAATGCCAGGGCTTTGTCTGTGTCGAGGCTGCCAGTGGCAGTGGCGAGGGCCTGAGCCTGGCGCCGGGGGAGCGGGCGCACCTGCGGCTGCAGGCGCACCGGCTCAGTTGAGGTCGTCGTCCTCGATCGGGTAGCGACTGGCGTTGAGGCTTTCCTTGATCTTGCGCAGGTGCGGCTGGAAGTCCACGCCGCGGCGCAGGGTCATGCCGGTAGCCAGCACGTCGAGCACGGTGAGCTGGATGATCCGCGAGGTCATCGGCATGTAGATGTCGGTGTCTTCCGGCAACGGAATGTGCAGGCTCAGGCTGCAGGCCTGGGCCAGGGGCGAGCCGGCGGCGGTCAGGCCGAGCACCGAGGCGCCGTTTTCCCGGGCCAGGCGGGCCACCTCGACCAGTTCGCGGGTGCGCCCGGTGTAGGAAATGATCACGAACAGATCGCCAGTGTGGGCCACCGACGCCAGCATGCGCTGCATCAGCACATCGGCATGGGCCGACACGGCGAGGTTGAAGCGGAAGAACTTGTGCTGGGCGTCGAGGGCCACGGGGGCCGAGGCACCGAGGCCGAAGAAGTGGATCTGCCGGGCCTGGATCATCATGTCAACGGCGCGGCTGACCTGCTGCGGGTCGAGCGCCTGGCAGGCGCTGTCCAGCGAGGCGATGGCGCTGCCGAAGATCTTCTGGGTGTAGGCGGCCGGATCATCGTCGGCCTCCACCGCGCGGCTGACATAGGCGGCGCCGCTGGCCAGGCTCTGGGCCAGCTGCAGCTTGAGCTCGGGGTAGCCGCTGACGCCGAACGAGCGACAGAAGCGGTTGACCGTCGGTTCGCTGACACTGGCCGCCTGGGCCAGGGCGGCGATGCTGAAGCGGGTGGCCTGTTGCGGGTTGAGCAGGATGACTTCGGCGACTTTGCGTTCGGCCTTGTTCAGCTCGTCGAGGCGGCCCTGGATCTGTTCCAGGAGGTTGCGCACGCGGTCCATGGTGTGTCCTTGGGTCGGGAAGCAGGCTTTTTGCGGTGGCGTGTATCGTACTGTCGGTAAGATTGTCACACCACTTGTCTGTAATGGCTGTATTCAATGTTGTGGTTTTTACTACATTAACCCTTGAAAAGCAGGGTTGAAACCGGTATTCCTAGTCCAACATTTATAAAAGAACCAACATCATGGCCGCGATCAGTGTCGAACCCTGCACCTTCGCCCTCTTTGGCGCCTTAGGCGACCTGGCATTGCGCAAGCTGTTTCCCGCGCTCTACCAGCTCGACCGCGCCGACCTCCTGCACCCGGACACCCGCCTGCTGGCCCTGGCCCGCGAGCCGGGCAGCGTGCAGGAACACCTGAACAACATCGAAGCCCATCTGCGCCGCCATGTGCCGGAGGCCGAGATCGATGCCGCTTCCCTGGGGCGCTTCCTCGGGCGCCTGAGCTACCTGCACCTGGACTTCGTCGAACCCGAGGGCTACCAGACCCTGGCCGAACAGGCGCCGAGCGGGCAGCCGCTGATCGCCTACTTCGCCACGGCGGCGGCGGTCTACGGCGCGATCTGCGAGAACCTCGACAAGGCCGGCCTGGCCTCGCGCACCCGGGTGGTGCTGGAAAAGCCCATCGGCCATGACCTGGAATCGTCGCGCCGGGTCAACGACGCCGTGGCGCGGTTCTTCCCCGAGAGCCGGGTCTACCGCATCGACCACTACCTGGGCAAGGAGACGGTGCAGAACCTGATCGCCCTGCGCTTCGCCAACAGCCTGTTCGAAACCCAGTGGAACCAGAATTCCATCTCCCATGTGGAGATCACCGTCGCCGAGAAGGTCGGTATCGAGGGCCGCTGGGGTTACTTCGACAAGGCCGGCCAGCTGCGCGACATGATCCAGAACCACCTGTTGCAGCTGCTCTGCCTGATCGCCATGGACCCGCCCAGCGACCTGTCCGCCGACAGCATCCGCGACGAGAAGGTCAAGGTGCTCAAGGCACTGGCACCGATCACCGGCGAAGGCCTGAGCACCCATGTGGTGCGCGGCCAGTACATTGCCGGCTTCAGCGACGGCAAGCCGGTGCCGGGCTACCTGGAAGAGGACAACGCCAACGCCCAGAGCGACACCGAGACCTTCGTCGCCCTGCGCGCCGATATCCGCAACTGGCGCTGGTCGGGGGTGCCGTTCTACCTGCGCACGGGCAAGCGCATGCCGCAGAAGCTGTCGCAGATCGTCATCCACTTCAAGGAAACTCCGCACTACATCTTCGCTCCGGAACAGCGTTTGCAGATCGGCAACAAGCTGATCATCCGCCTGCAGCCGGACGAAGGCATTTCGCTGCGGGTGATGACCAAGGAGCAGGGCCTGGACAAGGGCATGCAGCTGCGCAGCGGCCCGCTGCAGCTGAACTTCTCCGACACCTGGCGCAGCGCGCGGATTCCGGACGCCTACGAGCGTCTGTTGCTGGAAGTGATGCGCGGTAACCAGAACCTGTTCGTGCGCAAGGACGAGATCGAATACGCGTGGAAATGGTGCGATCAGCTGATCGCCGGCTGGAAGACCAGCGGCGACGCGCCCAAGCCCTATGCGGCCGGTTCCTGGGGGCCGATGAGCTCGATTGCATTGATCACTCGCGATGGGAGGGCCTGGTATGGCGATATCTGAACTGCAACTGCCGGCGACGGTGAAGGCGCATCAGCTGGCTGATGCGAAAACCCTGGCGGCGACCCTGGCCCATGATGTGGCCGAGCGCCTGCGCCAGGCCATCGCCAGCAAGGGCCAGGCCTGCGTGGTGCTGTCCGGCGGCCGCAGCCCGGTGCCGTTTCTCGAGAAACTGGCGGCAGAGGCGCTGGACTGGTCGAAGGTCACCGTGAGCCTGGCGGACGAGCGCTGGGTGCCGGTGGTGCACGACGACAGCAACGCCGGCCTGCTGTCCCGTCATCTGTTCAAGGGCGGTGCGGCCAAGGCGCGTTTCATCGGCCTGTACCAGAGCGCCGCGACCCTGGAGGCCGCCGCCGAGCAGGCTGACCAGGTGCTCGCCGACCTGCCGCCGATCGATGTGCTGGTGCTGGGCATGGGCGACGACGGCCACACGGCCTCGCTGTTCCCGGCCAGCCCCAACCTGCGCCAGGGTCTGGCCAAGGTCGGCGAGCGTCGCTGCCTGCCGATGCTGGCGCCAAGCGTGCCGCACCAGCGCCTGAGCATGACCCGCGCGCTGCTGGCCAGCGCCGGCTTCATCGCCCTGTCCGTGCAAGGCGCGGGCAAGCTCGCCACCCTGCGTACCGCCCTGGCGGCCGAAGACCCTACCGAAATGCCGATTCGCGCCTTTCTTCACGACCCCCTGGACATCTACTGGTGCCCATGAGCCAAGGACCCATTGTCATGACCACCCTCGAACGCCCACAGCCTTTGCTCTCGATGGCCGACAAAGCCGCGCGGATCGACGCGATCTGCGACAAGGCGCGCATCCTGCCGGTGATCACCATCGCCCGTGAGGAAGACATCCTGCCCCTGGCCGACGCCCTGGCCGCCGGCGGCATCCGCACCCTGGAAGTGACCCTGCGCTCGCAGCACGGCCTGAAGGCCATCCAGGTACTGCGCGAGCAGCGTCCGGAACTGTGCGTCGGCGCCGGTACCGTGCTCGACCGTGGCATGTTCGCCGCCGTCGAGGCCGCGGGCGCGCAGTTCGTCGTCACCCCGGGCATCACCCAGGACATTCTCGAGGCGGGCGTGGATAGCGACATTCCGCTGCTGCCGGGCATCAGCACGCCGTCGGAGATCATGATGGGCTACGCCCTCGGCTATCGTCGCTTCAAGCTGTTCCCGGCGGAGATCAGTGGTGGCGTGGCGGCGATCAAGGCCTTTGCCGGCCCGTTCGGCGACATTCGCTTCTGCCCGACCGGCGGGGTGAACCCGGCCAACGTGCGCAACTACATGGCCCTGCCCAATGTGATGTGCGTGGGCGGCACCTGGATGCTCGACAGCAGCTGGATCAAGAACGGCGACTGGGCGCGGATCGAGGCGTGCAGCGCCGAGGCGATGGCGCTGCTGGACTGACAGATTTCGTTGTGTGCTACACGGCTTGTGGGGCGCTTGGTCGGCGCCCCTTTTTTTCGCCTGCAGTTGCGCCTTGCAGGGTGGCCGATCGCCCTGTAGGAGCGGCCTTGTGCCGCGAAAGGGGCGCGCAGCGGCCCTGGTTTCAGTGTTCATGCAAAGATCGCTGGGGCCGCGTTGCGGCCCTTTCGCGGCGCAAGGCCGCTCCTACAGGGATGGATGCAGGCCAAAGCAACAGGCATGAAAAAGCCCGCATCGAGGATGCGGGCTTCGTTCATCGCCGATGGTTTACGCCGCTTTGGCCTGCTGCTGGCTCAGCGAGCGGTTCAGCGCGCTGAACAGCGCCTTGAAGCTGGCGGTGGTGATGTTCTCGTCGATGCCCACGCCGTGCACCGGACGCCCACCGGCCACGCGCAGCTCGATGTAGGCCGCCGCCTTGGCGTTGGTGCCGGCACCGATGGCGTGCTCGTTGTAGTCCATGATCTCCACGCTGACCGGCAAGCCGGCGACCAGCGCTTCCAGGGCGCCGTTGCCTTTACCGTGCCAGTGCAGGGTGGTCTCGCCTTCACCGGAAACTTCCACCTGCACGTGGCTGCTGCCGTTCTCTTCCTGCAGGCGGTGGCTGACCAGCGCATACGGTGCGTTGGCCTGGAGGTATTCCTTCTGCAGCAGCTTGTAGATCTGCTCGGCGGTCATTTCCAGGCCGAGACGGTCGGTCTCGCCCTGTACCACCTGGCTGAACTCGATCTGCATGCGGCGCGGCAAGCTGATGCCGTACTCCTGCTCGAGCAGGTAGGTGATGCCGCCCTTGCCCGACTGGCTGTTGACGCGGATCACCGCCTCGTAGCTGCGGCCGATGTCGGCCGGGTCGATCGGCAGGTACGGCACTTCCCACAGTTCGCCATCCTGCTGCTTGGCGAAGCCCTTGCGGATGGCGTCCTGGTGCGAGCCGGAGAAGGCGGTATGGACCAGGTCGCCGACGTACGGGTGACGCGGGTGCACCGGCAGCTGGTTGCACTCCTCGACGACCTTGCGCACGCCGTCGATGTCGGAGAAGTCCAGCTGCGGGTCGATGCCCTGGGTGTAGAGGTTCAGGGCGAGGGTGACCAGGTCGACGTTGCCGGTGCGCTCGCCGTTGCCGAACAGGCAGCCTTCGGCACGGTCGGCGCCGGCCATCAGGCCCAACTCGGTGGCGGCGATGCCGGTGCCACGGTCGTTGTGGGTGTGCAGGCTGATGATCACGCTGTCGCGACGGTTGATGTTGCGGCAGAACCATTCGATCTGGTCGGCGTAGACGTTCGGCGTGGCAACTTCGACGGTGGCCGGCAGGTTGAGGATGATCTTGTGCTCGGGGGTCGGGTTCCACACTTCGATCACCGCGTCGCACACCTCTTTGGCGAATTCCAGTTCGGTGGCGCTGAAGGTTTCAGGCGAGTACTGGAAGGTCCACTGGGTGTTCGGCTGCTGGGCGGCGTACTTGACGAACAGCTTGGCGGCGTTGACCGCGATGTCCTTCACGCCCTGCTTGTCCTGGTTGAAGACGATGCGGCGGAACGACGGGCAGGTGGCGTTGTACAGGTGCACGATGGCCTTCTTGGCCCCGCGCAGGGACTCGAAGGTACGGGCGATCAGGTCTTCACGGGCCTGGGTCAGCACCTGGATGGTGGTGTCGTCCGGGATGTGGCCGTCTTCGATCAGGGTGCGCACGAAGTCGAAGTCGGTCTGCGAGGCCGACGGGAACGACGCTTCGATTTCCTTCACGCCCACCTGCACCAGGGTCTTCCAGAACCGCAGCTTCTTCTCCGAGTCCATCGGCTCGATCAGCGACTGGTTGCCATCACGCAGGTCGGAACTGCACCAGATCGGTGCCTGGGTGATGGTCTTCGACGGCCAGGTACGGTCGGGCAGGTCGATGGTCGGGAACGCGCGGTATTTCTTCGAAGGGTCTTTGAGCATGGTCATGGAAGCAATCCTTTTTATGTGCGGCCGTGATCGGGCCTGCCAAACGAAAACGAGAGAAAAAGGCGAGGCGACGCGATTCACCCTGGTAGTCGGGCGCTGACCAGGCAGAGGCTGCGGTGTTGTCGGAGCAGGGTGCTGAAGATGTTCATAGGCTCAACCCTAACCAGTGGGTTGGGGGATGGCAAGCACTGCGGGGAAATTGAGAGAAATGCTTAAAAAATGCGATTTCTCGAGATTTTATGGCTGATATTTTTGTTCTGTTTCTTTAATGTTGCGCAGTATTTTTCGATGGCGCAACACAAAGTGATTGATGTTGGCCGTGCCGGCCCCTTCGCGGGTAAACCCGCTCCCACAGGTACGGCGCCATTCCTGTGGGAGCGGGTTTACCCGCGAAGAGGCCGGCCCAGATGGCACAGGACTCAGGGCTGGAACGCGCCGATGAAGATCGCAGGATCCACCCGCGCATCGTTGAGGCTGACGTTCCAGTGCATGTGCGGCCCGGTGGCCCGGCCGGTCGAGCCCACGCGGCCGACCACCTCGCCCCGGCGCAGTACCTGCCCCGGCTTCACGTCGATCTTCGACATGTGGCAGAACATGCTGATGAAGCCCTGGCCATGGTCGACGAACACCGTGCGGCCATTGAAGAAGTAGTCGCCCACCAGGATCACCTTGCCATTGGCCGGGGTCTTGATCGGCGTGCCGGCGGGCACGGCGAAATCCAGGCCCGCATGAGGGTTGCGCTCCTCGCCATTGAAGAAGCGGCGCACGCCGAACTTGCTCGACAGCGGGCCGTTGACCGGCTTGTCGAGGATCAGGTTGCTCGGCAGGGTCGGGCTGAAACTGCGGTAGGCCTTGACCTGCTCGGCCAGCTCGCGGTCGATGCGCTTGAGGTCCTCGGGCTCGGGGTTGACCTGGCGCTTGTTCTTCAGGGTGATGTGCTGTTCGGGGTATTTCTTGCTGCCCACGCTGAAGCGAATGTCGCGTCCCCCTTGGGTGAGCACGGCGCTGCCGGGCTTCTGGGTGAGCGGTATGCCGACGATGGCCAGCCAGTTGTCCTGCTCCTTCACCACCAGCACCGGCTTGCCGTCGAAGCGGGCGCTCGGCGCGCTGGCGGCCGGCCCCAGGTTGACCACGGCCACGCCGCCGGGCACCGGCTTGTCGAGGGCGCGGGTGATGTAGCTGGCCTGGGCCGCGGTGAGCGGCAGCAGCAGGGCGAGGGCGAGCAGGGGCGCGAACAGGCGGGGCATGTGTCAGTCCAGTAGCGAGAGGGTGACCGGAGTCTGGTGGTTGTCCTCGACCCGCACCTTGAGCTCGCCTTCGTTGAGACGGGCGGTCAGGCGCTGGCCGTTGTGGGTCTGCGCGGCGCTGCGGATGGCCTGGCCGCGCTCGTCGAGGAGGATGCTGTAGCCGCGGGCGAGGGTGGCCAATGGGCTGACCACCTGCAGCGTCTGCAACTGCGCCTGGAAGCGTTGGCGGCGGTCCTTGAGCACCTCGCGCATGGCCCGTGGCAGGCGTTCGGCCAGGCTGTCCAGGCGTTGCTTGAGCAGTTTCAGGTTGCGTCCCGGGTGTTGCGCGGCCAGGCGCATGTCCAGGCGGCCGAGGCGTTCGTGGCGTTGGCTCATGGTCAGCGCGAAGGCGCGGCGCAGGCGCATGTCCAGATCGTCCAGGCGCTGGGCCTGCTGGCGCAGGCGTTCGCCCGGGTGGCGCAGGCGCCGGGCCAGGCCCTCCACGCGCAGGCGGTCATGGGCCAGGCGGCTCTGCATGCGCAGCA
Organism: Pseudomonas sp. DVZ6; assembly: GCF_024259445.1. NCBI lineage: Bacteria > Pseudomonadati > Pseudomonadota > Gammaproteobacteria > Pseudomonadales > Pseudomonadaceae > Pseudomonas > Pseudomonas sp. DVZ6. The sequence goes on along the minus strand of NZ_JANCLM010000027.1, from coordinate 29,646 downwards.
ACAAGCGCCGCTGCAGGCTGTCCAGGCGTTGTTGCAGGCCGCTGCTGTCGGGGGCGAGCAGCTCGGCGGCGGCCGAAGGCGTGGGGGCGCGCACATCGGCGACGAAGTCGCTGATCGACACGTCGGTTTCATGGCCCACGGCGCTGACGATCGGTGTCACGCAGGCGGCCACGGCACGGGCCACGGCCTCTTCGTTGAAGCACCAGAGGTCTTCCAGCGAGCCGCCGCCACGGGCCAGGATCAGCGCGTCGAAGCCCTGTCGGTCGGCCATCTGCAGGGCGCGGACGATCTGCGCGATGGCTTCGCGGCCCTGCACGGCGGTAGGGATCAGGTTGAGTTCGACCTGCGGCGCGCGGCGGCGGAACACGCTGATGATGTCGCGGATCACCGCGCCGGTGGGCGAGGTGACGATGCCGATGCGCTGCGGGTGGGCCGGTAGCGGCTGCTTGCGTTCGGTGCTGAACAGGCCCTCGGCGCCGAGCTTTTCCTTCAGTGCCTCGAAGGCCAGGCGCAGGGCGCCGTCACCGGCCGGTTCGACGGTGTCGAGGATCAGCTGGTAGTCGCCGCGGCCCTCGAACAGCGAAACCTTGCCGCGCACCTTTACCGCCAGGCCGTCACGCAGGGCCTGGCGCACACGGGCGGCGTTCTGCCGGAACAGCGCGCAGCGGATCTGCGCGCCGCTGTCCTTGAGGGTGAAGTACATGTGGCCGGAGGCCGGGCGGGCGAGGTTGGAAATCTCGCCTTCCACCCAGACGCTGCGGAACACGTCCTCGAGCAGCACGCGGGCGCGGCCGTTGAGCTGGCTGACGGTGAGGACCTCGCGGTCCAGGCCGAGTCGTTCGAAAGGGTCTCTGATCATGCCGGGCATCATAAAGGAGCGAAGGCCTGGTTGTCTGTGCCGGCCTCTATCGCGGGGCAAGCCCGCTCCCACGCACATACGACCTAGGGCGTGGGAGCGGGCTTGCCCCGCGATAGAGGCCTTCAGCCTTGCATGATCGCCACGAACTGACGCACCAACTCCCCGGCATCCCTCCGGCAAGCCAGCGCCACGGTACTTTGGCACGCCTCGACCAACGGCACGAAACGCACCAATGGCGGGGCGATCTCGCGCATGCTCGCCGGCAACAATGCTACCCCGAACCCGGCCTGGATCAACTGCAGTTGCGTGGTCTTGCGCGACACCACCTGCGCCGCCTGGGGATAGAATCCCTCGTTCATGCACAGCGACGCCGACAGGTAGCTCAGCCCGCCGCGCTGACGATGGGGGATGGAGATGAAGCGTTCCTCGCGCAGTTGCCCCAACCGAACACTGGCCGCCGTGGCCAGTGGGTGGCTCGCCGCCACCGCCAGCAGCAGGGGCTCGTCGAACAGCGCATGCAGTTCCACGCCCTCGTGCTGGCGCAGTACTGGCAGGCGCAACAGGCCGATCTCCAGCCGTCCCTCGGCGATGTCCTCCAGCTGCGCTTCCGACGATTGCTGGGCGATTTCTAGGGATACGCCAGGGTTAGCCTCGAGGTAGGTGCCGAGGCGCTGCAGCAACTGCCCGGTCAGCGGCACGGTGCTGGAGTGGTTCAGACGCAAACTGCCGCGCAGGCCTTGGCCAACTTCGCGGGCCAGGCGTTCGGCCTTGTCCAGGTCGGCCAGCAGGCGTCGGGCGCGGTCGAGGAAGGCCAGCCCGGCGGCGGTCAGCCGTGGCTGGCGAGCGGTGCGCTCGAACAGTGCGGACCCCAGGTGCAGCTCCAGCTCCTTGATCTGACGGCTGAGGGCCGACTGGGCGATGTACAGCCGCTCTGCGGCGGCACTGAAGCTGCCGGCCTCGGCAATTTCGACGAAATAGCGCAGCTGACGGATCGAAGTCATGTCATGCCTTTTCCAGATGGCTCATGGCGTAAAGGCATATTAGTCGGCATGGCTTGTCGCTGGCTAACCTTCAGTGGTCTCCCGAGGAACTGTCGCGATGCTCGCTCAATTGTCGTTTTCCACGCTCGACTGGCTGCCCATCCTGCTGGGTGTGGGGGTGGCCTATATCGTCTTCGGCATCGCCGGCTTCGGCACCGCGCTGGTCGCCGGCCCCGTGCTGATCCACTTCATGCCGTTGTCGCGGATCATTCCGTTGCTGGTGTTGCTGGACTTCGTCGCCGCCTTCGGCAACCTGCTGCCGTCGCGGCGTGACGTGGTGCGCGGCGAGTTACTGCGGCTGCTGCCGTTCATGGCCGTGGGCTGTACCCTGGGCGTCGTGTTCCTGCTGCGCCTGAAGTCGGATGTGCTGCTGTTGCTGATGGGGCTGTTCGTCACTGCCTACGCGGTCTATGGCCTGGCGGTGAAGGTGCGGCCGGCGAGCTTGTCGGGCGCCTGGGCGGTGCCCATGGGCACGGTGGGCGGGTTGTTCGGCGCCCTGTTCGGCAGTGGTGGTTTTTTGTACGCGATCTACCTCAGCGCACGGCTGGAGGCCAAGGAGCAGGTGCGGGCGACCCAGGTCGCACTGATCAGTTGCAGCACGGTGGTGCGCCTGTCGCTGTTCCTGATCGCCGGGGTATATGCCGACGTCAGCCTGTTGCTGCTGGCCGCCTGCCTGTTGCCGGTGATGTTCGCCGGTACCTGGCTGGGACGGCGGCTGACCCTGAGGCTATCCCGCGAGGCCTTCGTGCGATTGATCACCTGGCTGGTGCTGGCCAGCGGCCTGGCGTTGATCGGTCGCTACCTGAGCGCCTGAGCAGACGGTAGAATTGAGTGATTACCGCAGTTCGCAGGCCCGCCTCAAGCATGAACACCCAAAGCATCATCGTCCCCAAGCTGTCCACCGTGCCGGTTCACGAAGCCCGTGCCCGCGCCATCCTGCGCTGGCTGGTGCGCGAGAAGATCGTCGAGGAGCAACTGAGCACCTGCGGTCGCACCGGCAATCGTATGGGCCATGCCCTGGCCGAAGGGGCGCGCAAGGTGGCCCTGCACCCCGAGAAGCTGCCGTTCGGCGCACAGGTCAATGGCCTTGAGGTGATGCTCAAGCGCTGCATCTATACCCCTACCGACGGATTTCTCGAGGAGGCCGGCTGCCCGGAATGCCGGCGGGAGGTGGGCGAGCCGCTGTTCGAGAGCCTGGAGGAATGGATGCCGGGGGTGAGCGACAACTTCACCTGCCCGCTGTGCGGATTCGAGGACGACATCAATGGCTTCCTCTACCTGCAGCCGTGTGCCTTTTCCAACCTGGGGTTCATCTTCAACAACTGGGGCGAGGCCGGGTTCACCCAGGCCTTCCTCGACAGCTTCGCCGACTGGCTGGACCAGCCGGTGGCGGTGGTGCAGGTAAAACTGCCGCAAGGCTGACCGAAGGCCCTTATTTTGCATTGAGCGGCGCGCCATGGATGGGTATAATGGCGCGCTTCCATTTTTCCCCTTCCGGGAGCCCCCGCGATGCTGCGTATCAGCCAAGAAGCCCTGACCTTCGACGATATCCTCCTTGTACCTGGCTACTCCGAGGTACTGCCCAATGAAGTCAGTCTCAAGACCCGTTTGACTCGTGGCATCGAGCTGAACATTCCCCTGGTCTCCGCCGCCATGGATACCGTGACCGAAGCGCGCCTGGCCATCGCCATGGCCCAGGAAGGCGGCATCGGCATCATCCACAAGAACATGACCATCGAGCAGCAGGCCGGCGAAGTACGCAAGGTCAAGAAGTTCGAGGCCGGCGTGGTCAAGGACCCGATCACCATCGACGCCGACGCCACCGTGCGCGACCTGTTCGACCTGACCCGCCTGAACAACATCTCCGGCGTTCCGGTACTGGCGAACGGCGACCTGGTCGGCATCGTCACCTCCCGTGACGTGCGCTTCGAAACCCGCCTGGACGCCAAGGTCCGCGACGTGATGACCCCCAAAGAGCGTCTGGTCACCGTCCGCGAAGGTGCCGACAAGAACGAAGTCCGCGAGCTGCTGCACAAGCACCGCCTGGAAAAAGTCCTGATCGTCGACGACAAGTTCGCCCTCAAGGGCATGATGACCGTCAAGGACATCGAGAAGGCCAAGGCCTATCCGTTGGCCAGCAAGGACGACCAGGGTCGCCTGCGCGTCGGCGCTGCGGTCGGCACCGGCAAGGACACCGGCGAGCGCGTAGCCGCCCTGGTTGCCGCCGGCGTTGACGTGGTGGTGGTGGACACCGCCCACGGTCACTCCAAGGGCGTGATCGACCGCGTTCGCTGGGTCAAGGAAACCTACCCGCAAGTGCAGGTGATCGGCGGCAACATCGCCACCGGCGCTGCCGCCAAGGCCCTGGCTGAAGCCGGCGCCGACGCGGTCAAGGTCGGTATCGGCCCGGGCTCGATCTGCACCACCCGCATCGTCGCCGGTGTCGGCGTGCCGCAGATCAGCGCCATCGCCAACGTCGCCGCCGCACTGGAAGGCACTGGCGTGCCGCTGATCGCCGACGGCGGCATCCGTTTCTCGGGTGACCTGTCCAAGGCCATCGTCGCTGGCGCCTCGTGCGTGATGATGGGCTCGATGTTCGCCGGTACCGAAGAAGCACCGGGTGAAGTCGAACTGTTCCAGGGCCGTTCCTACAAGGCCTACCGCGGCATGGGCTCGCTGGGTGCCATGGCACAGGCGCAAGGCTCGTCCGACCGTTACTTCCAGGACTCCTCGGCCGGTGCCGAGAAGCTGGTACCGGAAGGCATCGAAGGCCGTGTGCCATACAAGGGCGCCCTGGCCGCGATCATCCACCAGCTGATGGGCGGCCTGCGTTCGTCCATGGGCTACACCGGCAGCGCGACCATCGAAGAGATGCGCACCAAGCCGGAGTTCGTGCGCATCACCGGTGCCGGCATGGCCGAGTCCCATGTGCATGACGTGCAGATCACCAAAGAAGCCCCTAACTACCGCGTAGGCTGAGGCTTCCAGCAATAGCAAGCGGGGCTGTCATGACAGCCCCGTGTCGTTTCCGATTTCCACTGACGAGATTGAGTCATGGCCCTCGACATTCACGCTCACCGCATCCTGATCCTCGATTTCGGTTCCCAGTACACCCAGCTGATCGCCCGCCGCGTGCGCGAGATCGGCGTGTACTGCGAACTGCACCCGTTCGACATGGACGATGAAGCGATCCGCGAATTCAACCCGCGCGGCATCATCCTGGCCGGTGGCCCCGAGTCGGTCCACGAAGCCAACAGCCCGCGCGCCCCGCAGGCCGTGTTCGACCTGAAGGTCCCGGTGCTGGGCATCTGCTACGGCATGCAGACGATGGCCGAGCAGATGGGTGGCAAGGTCGAAGGTTCCGACCTGCGCGAGTTCGGCTACGCCCGTGTCGACGTGGTCGGCAAGAGCCGCCTGCTCGACGGCATCGAAGACCATGTCGATGACGACGGCGTGCTGGGCCTGGACGTGTGGATGAGCCACGGCGACAAGGTCACCCAGATGCCGGGCAACTTCAGCGTACTGGCCAGCACCCCGAGCTGCCCGATCGCCGGCATGTACGACGACGCCCTGGGCTACTACGGCGTGCAGTTCCACCCGGAAGTGACCCACACCAAGCAAGGCGGTCGCATCCTGTCGCGCTTCGTCCAGGACATCTGTGGCTGCGAAGCCCTGTGGACCGCCTCGAACATCGTCGAGGACGCCATTGCCCAGGTGCGCGCACAGGTCGGTTCGGCCAACGTCCTGCTGGGCCTGTCCGGCGGCGTCGACTCCTCCGTGGTTGCCGCGCTGCTGCACCGCGCCATCGGCGACCAGCTGACCTGCGTGTTCGTCGACAACGGCCTGCTGCGCCTGCACGAAGGCGACCAGGTGATGGCCATGTTCAAGGAGAACATGGGCGTCAAGGTGATCCGCGCCGATGCCGAGAAGCAGTTCCTCGACAACCTGGAAGGCGAAGCCGACCCTGAGAAGAAGCGCAAGATCATCGGTCGCACCTTCATCGACGTGTTCGATGCCGAGGCCAGCAAGCTGGACAACATCCAGTTCCTCGCCCAGGGCACCATCTACCCCGACGTGATCGAGTCGGCCGGCGCCAAGAGCGGCAAGGCCCACGTGATCAAGTCGCACCACAACGTTGGTGGCCTGCCGGAGGAGATGAACCTCAAGCTGGTCGAGCCGCTGCGCGAGCTGTTCAAGGACGAAGTGCGCAAGATCGGCCTGGAACTGGGCCTGCCGTACGACATGGTCTACCGCCACCCGTTCCCGGGCCCGGGCCTGGGCGTGCGTATCCTTGGTGAAGTGAAGAAGGAATACGCCGACATCCTGCGTCGCGCCGACCACATCTTCATCGAAGAACTGCGCAAGGCCGACTGGTACCACAAGACCAGCCAGGCGTTCGTGGTGTTCCAGCCGGTCAAGTCGGTCGGCGTCGTCGGCGACGGCCGTCGCTACGCCTGGGTCGTGGCCCTGCGTGCCGTCGAGACCGTGGACTTCATGACCGCGCGCTGGGCGCACTTGCCGTACGAGCTGCTGGAAACCGTCAGCGGCCGTATCATCAACGAAATCGACGGTATCTCCCGCGTCACCTACGACGTGTCGAGCAAGCCGCCGGCCACTATCGAGTGGGAATGAGTTGAGCCACAAGGGCGCCGCAAGGCGCCCTTGTCGTATCTGCGCTTCGCTCAATGGCTGATGTAGCGCATGCCGCGCAGACTCAAGCGGGTATGCAGGTCGGCAAGGTGTTCGAAGCGCCGTTCATGTACGTCTGGCCAGTCGGGGCGTTCGATGTAGCAATAGCGCCCGTCCCGTTTGATCAGGGTGCGTCGCAGGGCCGAATTCCGGCTGCGGTTGATCACGTATTCCTCGCCATTGACCCGTTCGATGGTGTAATCGCCTGGCGTGACCAGCATGCTGTCGAAGTCAGGTGATGTCGAGCGTATGGGCAACACTGCCGCACGCAGGAGCAGGTCGCTTTCCAGATGCCTGACACCAGCCTTCGGGTCAACGATGTCCCTGCCGGGGTCGGCGCTGTAGGTGTCGATTCCATCGATCGGGCCGTCTTCGACGCGCAGGCCAATTGCGCCTTCCGTTTCAGCCAGACCAGTAACGCCATGGAAGTTGTTGGCGTGGCTGCTACCCACAAGTGCAACCCATTTTCCCGGACCTCGTGCAGCCTGGTCGGCCTCGATGATCAGGTGCGCATAGAAGTTCATCATCTGCTGGCGTGTCCCATCGGCAACCGGATTCACCCATGCCTGGCGATAGCTGGCCATGCAGTCGATGGCTTGGATCCGTACGCCGTTCTTCTGCGCCTCAACCATTACCCGGCGGAAGGTGTAGCAGCCAGCCGGGTCGGTGCCGTGGCCGAGATCCTGTTCCGCGACATAAGCATCAAGCGCTTTGGGCATCACGCCGCTGCGATTGAACGTGTCCAGGTCCGCTTGCTGGAAGTCGGTCGTGTAGTGCTCCATGTACAGCGTCCTGACCTTCAGCTTGCGCAGCAGGCGCATGTTGTCGATCAGTAGCCGCTTGCTGCCAAGGCTGCTATGCGCTTCTCCGATGACCAAGCCATTGCTGTTCTCGTAGATGCTTTGCAGCACCCGTTTGGAGGCGGCGCCAGGAGGGATCTCAGGTATCTGTGGACGTGGGGGAGGCTGCACCGTCTTCATGAAATCATTGGCGTCTGTCGCCAATTGATCACGTAGCTGGCGGAAACGCTTGAGGGCGGCGTTGCGTTCTGGTGCCTCCAATCGTTCCCGCGTACCCGTAATCTCATGCTCTGAAACATCGTTCAGTGATTGGCGCAGGTCGGCGGGGACGTCATAAGGTGTCTCTGCAAGTGCAGGCGGGCTAGCGGACGTTGACGGGCGACCCCAGGCCTTCAGGCGTGCGAGCATGCCCCCTTTGAGGCCTGGGCGATCCACAGGTTGCCAGTGTCCTTCTGCATCCAGGCGGATCGGTTGGTTCTTGTAGAAAGAGAGCGGGTTGTCGGGGTCGACGATGGTCCAGGTTTTCAGCTCTGATACAAAACGCACCTGGTAAGGCATATCTTCAACCAGTGCGTAGAATTGCCCGCCTTGCGTGTAGATCCCTTCTAGGGTACCTGACCCCGGTTCGCCGCTGAGCATTACATTGGTTTCGAAAGGGTTCAGCAGCTCCCAGCTTTGCGCAGGTTGGAAAGGGTCGGGTACCCAGGTCTTGATGGCATCCGCCACGCTTGTCGCTGAGTCATCCTCGACTTCGCTATCGCCGGAAGCTGCGTGCTCCTCTGTCTCGGTTGGGCGCTCCCCGATATCCGTTGTTCCTTCTGCTTCACCTAACTCGGCAAGGGGGTTGCCGGGAGCGCTGAGCAGAAAGGTCGCATTGAACAGGGTCTCGATGGCGGCGAAAATCGCGCCCGTAACACCTGCCTTGCGTTCGCGGGTCGTGTGCCCGGTTATTGCCTGGTCGATGTTCAAGCCTGTTTCGGCGAGGCCGGCGCCCACCAGTGCCAAGGCCACCGGCCAGTCCACGGCCGCCATGGGGCCGAACACTTGCAGGCCGGCCTTCAAGTAACCGATCCACAGCTGTTTGCGCAGGTCGGCGTTGGAGCGCAGGGCGAAGTGCGCATCATCGAGCATCCGCTGGTGGGCTTTGTTACGCAGCCAGTCGAAGGCATCTTCGTCGATCTGCTGGTCCAGGGTGTTGAGGCCGGAGAAATCCTGCCTGCCCCAGCCGTGGTAGAGCAGGTCGATCAAATGATTCAACCCGACCTGGCTGTCGCCCTCGTCGCGATCGTTCAGGGCGAAGTGCGCTACGAAGCGTGCCCGGTTCTCGGCATGATTGCAGTGGTTGAGCACCCACAGGAACAATGCCTGCACATCCTGGAAGTGATACAGGCCTTCGATGTCCCCGGGCAGGTAGATGACCTGGCTACCGTCTTGCATCTGCAGGCGCAGGATATCCGTCGCGACATGGCCGCCGATATCGAATGTGCATATGCGCACGCCGTTACCCGGCAGCATTCGTTGGTGCAACGCTTGCACTGATGGCGGCCAGGGCATTTCGCCCACCAGTGCCCGCACGATGTCACTGCACTGGCGGGCGAGCGCTGACTTGGGGTCATGGGCACAGGTTTCCAGTACTTTGCTCAGGAAGTTGGCCTTGGCCAGCGTGCGGAAGTTTTCCGAATGATTCGTCCAGAAGGTGCCCAGCCGCCGCTTGAAATCAGCGGCGAAGTCGATCTTCCAGAAGTCATCCAGCACATCCTTGGCATCGAGCCGTACTTCATTGTGTTCGTCGTAGCTGTCCTTGCCTGGCCCATCGCTGTAGAAACCCACCAGATAGCTGAGCAAGTCGGCGTTGTCCTGGTCATGGACATCGAAACGGTGCATCACCAGTTGTGGCAGAGTCATCGACTCGTACGGCTGATCGAAGTGCTGCCAGCCGTTGAAGGTCCTGGGGCTGCTGACGGCGGTATTGAATCGGTGCAGGTACACACTGTCGGGATCCAGCGCTTTCAGGCCATTGCGGTCAAGGATCTGTTGCGCGACTGTTCGCGCCATCTCGCGCATGTCCGGGCAGTCTTCGGTGAGTTGCCGGGCGATTGTCAGCAGGGTCTGCTGATCACTGGAGGTGCGAGTAAAGATGGGCATCACGAGGGTCCGGTACAGAAAAATGAACCTCAGTGTCAGGCGCTCGCATGCTTGGGTGGAGGTGCATATTGCTTATTCCATAGCCCGGCAGCCTGAAACGACAAAGCCCGCATCAGCGGGCTTTGTCGTTTCAGGCGAAGACGTTGATCAGAAGTCGTAGCGCACGTTCGCACTGAAGGTGTCGGCGTTGAAGCCGCTGCTGGCCAGGTAGTTGTACGTGCCTCCTACGCTCCACGCACCCACGCGGTAGTTTGCACCCAGCCCCAGCTCGTAGCTGTCGCGCGCAGGTTTCGCGCCCGTGGTGGTGAACGGGGTGCCTCCGAGCACGAAGGTGGAGGTGGTGCTGGCCTTGTCAGCGATGAAGTCGTGCCAGGCCATCAGCTTGGCTTCCGGTTCCAGGGTGCCCACGCCTACGTCGAAAGCGGCCGCCAGGCGAGCGCCCAGGCCCATCTCGCCTATTTCATAGCGCTGGCTGCCGACGTTGAGGGCGGCTGAGCTGCCTTTTTCACGGTACGAATCAATCGACACCTTGGCATAGCGCGCACCGACCTGTGGTTCCAGCAGCCACTGCTTGTCGAGCTGGAAGGTGTAGCCTGCCAGGGCGTTGACGCCGAAGATTTCACTGTCGTAGTCGGCCTTGGCGCGGGTACCGGCAATGTAACGTTTGGACTCGTTGTCGTTCCAGCCATACATCAGCGAGGTGTCGACGAAGAAGTTGTCACGGGCCCAGTTGCCGTACAAGGTCAGTGCATGGCCGCTGACGTCGGTCTTGCTACCCAGGTCGGATTTGACGTCGCTGGTGAGGTAGCTGTATGCCACGCCCAGGGTGGTATTGGCGTCGAGCTTGCCGTCAGCACCCACGGCGATGCCGTGGGTATTTGCGTCGTAGCCGTCGACGCCGTGGCGGCTGTCCTGGTTGGCATCGCTGGACAGCGCTTGCAGCCATACGCCTTGTTCTGCCAGGACGTCACCGGAGGACTGGCCATTGCGCGCTTTGCTGGCGCGACGGTTGATGGCGCTTGTGACCAGGTTCTGGCCGCTGGTGGCGGCATGAATCACCCCACGGCTGACATCCGGGGTCAGGGTTTCGGCAAGTTTGGCCAGCTCTTCGTTGGTGGCGGCGTTGGCGAAACGCTGGAAAACCGGATCGCTTTCGTCCATCAGGCCCAAGACGGTGTTCTTGAGCGGCTTGATCGCGTTCACCGCGTTGTTCGAGCCACTGGCATCCTGCAGGCCCTGCGCAATCACCTCGTCACTGCGGGTGGCGACCAGTGCTTTGAGATCCTGGCCTTCGATGCCGAAGCTTTTCACCTCGAGCAGTGCCGAGGAGGAGACCACGGACAGGTTCTGCGGATCTTCCCAGGTGCCTGAGTTGATGAGGGTGTAACGAGTGCCCTGGGCCGGTGTACGGAAGTCGTCGGAGCGAGCTTGCAGTTCGACCTGGCTACCCTGAGAGAAGTAGGTGTTGCCTGTGACTTTGAGGATCGGCGTTTCAGGCAATGTGTCGTTATCCAGCAGCAGACGCAGGCGCGCAGTGTCGCTGTCCAGGTCGAGGCCGCCCACGATGGTCGTCTGCGGGCGGAGCAGCGTCAGGCGACCACCGTCGATATCGACGTAACCGGCACGGATGGTCGAGCCATCGAATATCGCTTCACCGCTCACCAGCACACCGTTCAAGCCCAGCAGGTCACCTTTTACTTGCCCTGCGTGCCAGTAGAAATACGAGGGCGAGGTGTTGTCGTCCGCCAGGATTGCCGCAGTGCCGCCTTCGATCAGGCCACCTGTCTGCGTGATGGCGAAAATGCTGAAACCGCCCGAGGGGTCGAGGCTGACAAAGTGAATGCCCACCCCATCGGCCGAGATCGTCCCGCTATTGTTGATAGCGGTCTTGAAGTCGCCACCCAACACTTGAGCGGTGAAGCGGGCGTTCTCTACTTCGATACCCGCAGAGTCGATGCCGCGAGCGGTGATGGTGCCCGAGTTGTTGATGTTCGCCTGGGTCGAGGTGATCATCATGCCATTGGCACCTTCGCCAGTCACAGTGATGTTGCCGTTGTTGTTCACTTCACCCGCGATCTTCGCCAGGTACAGGTCCAGCCCCATGGCGCTGTTGCTGTCTACCGTAATGTCGCCCTGGTTGACCAGGTCGCCAGTGGCGGTGGAGTTGAGGGTCATGCTGATACCCGACAGGACGTCGCTGGTGTTCGCCGCCGCCAGGTTGATTTTGCCTTGGTTGACCAGGTTGCCCGCCAGGGTCACGTTAACCAACGTTACACCTGCGTTCTGCGACGTGCCGGTGAAGGTGACGTTATTGAATACATCACCGGAGCTGTTGTAGGCCCCTGTACCCAGGTCATGGTTGAGGTCGGGTGCGGGTGTGGCATGGGCAGTAGCCGCGGCGACAGACAGCGCCAACAGCGAGCGGCGCAAGAGGTAGATGCTCAAGACAGTCGTATCCTTACAGGGAGAAACCGGCAGGGAACACTGCGCATCAGCGTTTGTTATAGGCATCCCAGCCAGCGTGTCGGTGAAGTGCTGATTTTAAACGCGTGCAATCTACACGATGCCTGCAGGAGAATTCATCATGAAAAAGACAAATCCGAACGAATAAGCCCAACGAATGCTTCGAGGCAGCTTTTTGGAGCTTCCCCTTCAGTATTAAGGGAACTCAACGATCAGGCGAAGAGCCTCGTCCAAGCCAGGTCTTAGGGGACCGGTGCCAGCGGCGTTTGAGCCCATTGGCTCCATGTTGCCTCCCACCCTCTATCATGGCTTGCTTGTGGCACAAGGACACATTGGGAGAGGGGTGAGCCAAGCGCCTGTTGGTAACTATCGGCCAAGCTGGCAGGGATGATCGGGTCTGCTGCTCCAATGAAATGACGCTGGGGTAGCGAGGCGAGCCGATCGCGATAGTCCAGAGGCTCCAATGAGCCCTCGAGTGGCGACAGGCCTTTCATCATCGCCCACAGATGTGGACTGAGGTTGCCAGCGAGGCTTTGCACCTGGGTAACGTCGTTGCGCTGCGCCGCCAACAACAAGGCGAGGGCGGCGCCACCTGAATACCCCACCAGTTCGAATTCCCTGTTGGCATATCGCTGCTTCAACTGGTCCAGCGCGTGGCTCAGGCGGGTAACCACCTCACTGGAGAATCGTCGATGGGTCCAGAGGGAGGATTGGCAGGCTGCGGCCATGATGAACTGGCAGGGGCGTGCCAAATACACATTCGGGGTTGGGTCATTGAGCGCCAGCCGTGGCACCAGCAGATTGTGCGGGCTCGGGTCCAGGCTGGGTTGAGTGGCCGTCGACCAGGCGTGACCATCGCCTTCCAGGTAGACACGCAGGCGGGTCATCTTTTCTGCAGGGTGCGGCGCTAGCATGACGAGCGGGTAGGTGTGGCCCGGGAGCACCTGCAATGGTCGGCCGTGCTCTTCAGCCAGTTGTTGCAGCGCCTCGCGCGGCGATTGGCAGGCGATCAAAAGCGCGCTGAGCATTAGCATCCAGACGCCATGGAGGCTGGTCGATATCCACCGACAGTAAGCGTATCTGCTCACCCAAGGTCACAACACATGATGCAAAGTCTCGTATCGCAGCGTACGGGGACGGTGCGTGATAGTGCAGGCGCCTTGGTTGAATTGCTAGTGTCCTGTCTCGGAAGTACCGCTGAAACACCGCACTAGCCTGAGCAGTCATTTTCGGCGCATTGTCCCGTCACATCCGCGGTGGCCAGGGAGTCCTGCCCGTCAGCCGTTGCGACAACACTTCACTTAATCTTTCCTATTTGCAGGTGTATCGTATTCGCCCTTCATCGCCAGCCGCAGTTGGCAGACTGATTGTGCAAAACACGAGGTACCCGCACCGATGTCCTTTACCCGTCGACAAATGCTCAAGGGCCTGACCGGCCTGGTGGTGGTAGGCCTGGGCGCCGGAGGCGCGGCACGCTACTGGCTGGGCAAGGTCGAGGACGACAATGCCGGGCACGACTACGAGCTGATCGCCGCGCCCCTGGACGTCGAGCTGGTGCCGGGCTTCAAGACCGAGGCCTGGGCCTTCGGCCCGTCGGCGCCGGGTACCGAACTGCGGGTGCGTCAGGGCACCTGGCTGCGGGTGCGCTTCATCAACCGCCTGCCGGTGGAGACCACCATCCACTGGCACGGCATCCGCCTGCCGCTGGAGATGGACGGCGTGCCGTATGTCTCGCAGTTGCCGGTCAAACCGGGCGAATACTTCGACTACAAGTTCAAGGTGCCGGATGCCGGCAGCTACTGGTATCACCCGCACGTCAGCAGTTCCGAGGAGCTGGGCCGCGGCCTGGTCGGGCCGCTGATCGTCGAGGAGCGCGAACCCACGGGCTTCCAGCATGAACGCACCCTGAGCCTGAAGAACTGGCACGTGGACGAGCAGGGCGCCTGGCTGCCGTTCAGCATCCCCCGCGAGGCGGCCCGCAATGGCACCGCCGGGCGCCTGATCACCATCAACGGCCAGGCCGAGTCGGTTACGGAGCTGCCGGCCGGGCAGGTGGTGCGGGTGCGCCTGCTGAACCTGGACAACACCTGGACCTACCGCTTGAACCTCAAGGGCAACTGCGAGGCAATGATCTATGCCCTCGATGGCAACCCGGTGACCCCGCGGCCACTGGACGACGAGTATTGGCTCGGGCCGGGCATGCGCATTTGCCTGGCGATCCGCATTCCCGAGGCGGGCGAGGAGGTTTCCCTGCGAGATGGATTCGTGCGCCTGGGCACCCTGCGCTCGGTGGCCAGCAGCGAGGCGCCCGGCGACTGGCCCGAGGCCCTGCCGCCGAATCCGGTCGCCGAGCCGGACCTGGAGAACGCCGAGAAGCTCAACTTCAATTTCGAATGGGTCGGCAAGGTCTCGGTGAACACCGAGAACGGCAAACCGCCGAGCCTGTGGCAGATCAACGGCCAGGCCTGGGACATCACCGACAAGACCTGCGCCGACCGGCCGATCGCCACGCTGCAGAAAGGCAAGAGCTACATCCTCGAGCTGAAGAACATGACCCAGTACCAGCACCCGATCCACCTGCATGGCATGAGTTTCAAGGTAATCGCCTCCAATCGGCGCAAGATCGTCGAGCCGTGGTTCACCGACACCTACCTGCTGGGCAAGAACGAGCGGGCGCAGGTGGCGCTGGTGGCGGATAACCCGGGCACCTGGATGTTCCACTGCCACGTCATCGACCACATGGAAACCGGCCTGATGGCCGCGATCGCGGTGGTCTGATGCGACCGCAGATCATCGATCGCAGCCGCGACCAGGAGTTCATGCGCCTGGCCCTCGATCTGGCGGCCCAGGGCGCGGCCCTGGGCGAGGTGCCGGTGGGGGCAGTGCTGGTGCAGCATGGCCAGGTGATCGGCCAGGGCTTCAACCGGCCGATCATCGACAGCGACCCCAGCGCCCACGCCGAAATGGTGGCGATTCGCGCCGCGGCCAAGTCGGCCAGCAACTACCGGCTGCCGGGCAGCACCCTGTACGTGACCCTGGAGCCATGCAGCATGTGCGCGGGGCTGATCGTCCATTCGCGGGTGGCGCGGGTGGTCTATGGGGCACTGGAGCCCAAGGCGGGGATCGTGCAGAGCCAGGGGCAGTTCTTCAGCCAGGGGTTCCTCAACCATCGGGTGATGTTCGAGGGTGGGGTGCTGGCAGAGGAGTGCGGAACGATCTTGAGTGAGTTCTTCAAGGCGCGGCGGGCGAAAGCCTAGCTGACACGATCCCTGTAGGAGCGGTCTCGTGCCGCGAAAGGGCCGCAAAGCGGCCCCAGCGATCTTTGCTCAACTCTGAAATCCTGGGGCCGCTGCGCAGCCCTTTCGCGGCACAAGGCCGCTCCTACAAAGGACGGTGGCGTGTCACATCGGCGGCGATTGTTCCGCCGGCTTGTCCTTGTTCACCGCCGGCACATGCAGGTTGCCCTCGGCCACCTGGCCTTCGAGCTGCGGCTGCGTGACCCAGGTGAGAATGTCGTAGTAGCGGCGGATGTTGGCCACGAAGTGCACCGGCTCGCCGCCGCGGGCGTAGCCGTACTTGGTCTTGCTGTACCACTGCTTCTGCGACAGGCGCGGCAGCATCTTCTTCACGTCCAGCCACTTGTTCGGGTTCAGGCCTTCGCGCCTGGCCAGGGTGCGGGCGTCTTCCAGGTGGCCGCTGCCGACGTTGTAGGCGGCCAGGGCGAACCAGGTGCGGTCCGGCTCCTTGATGCTGTCGTCGAGCTGGTCCTTGACCAGCATGAAGTACTTGGCGCCACCCTGGATGCTCTGCTTGGGGTCCAGGCGGTTGGACACGCCCATGGCCTGGGCGGTGCGCTGGGTCAGCATCATCAGGCCGCGCACGCCGGTCTTGGAGGTGACCTCGGGCTGCCACATCGATTCCTGGTAGCCGATCGCGGCGAGCAGGCGCCAGTCGACCTGCTCGACCTTGGAGCTGGTCTTGAAGTGCTTCTCGTACTTGGGCAGGCGCTGCTGCAGGTGCTGGGCGAAGGTGTAGGCGCCGACGTAGCCGAGGACATCGACATGGCCGTAGTAACGGTCCTTCAGGCGCTGCAGGGTGCCGTTCTTCTGCGACTTGTCGAGAAACTCGTTGATCTCGTTGAGCAGGCTGTTGTCTTCGCCGGCAGCCACCGCCCAGCGCTGGTCGCGGGTGTCGCCCAGGTCGAAGGCCACGCGCACATTGGGGAAGTACACCTGGTTCATGGCCAGCTCGTTGGAATCGACCAGGGTCAGGTCGATCTGGCCCTCGTCGACCATGCGTAGCAGGTCGACCACCTCGACGGCGTCGGACTCCTCGTACTCCAGCCCCGGGTTCTGCTTTTTCATCTCGGCGAGCTGATCGGCGTGGCTGCTGCCCTTGAGCACCATGATCTTCTTGCCCACCAGCCCTTTGGCGCTGGTCGGCCGCGAGCGGCCATTGCGATAGATGACCTGCGGGGTCACTTCCAGGTAGGGGTGGGAGAACTTCGCCTGGGCGGCGCGGCGCTCGCTGCTGACCAGGCCGGCGGCGGCCAGTACCGGGCCGGACGGCTTGCCCAACTGGTCGAACAGCTCGTCGAGGTTGTCGGCGGTCTCGATCTCCAGCTTCACGCCCAGGTCGTCGGCGAAACGCTTGACCAGTTCGTATTCGAAACCGGTTTCGCCGTTGCGGTCCTGGAAATAGGTGGCCGGGCTGTTGCGGGTAATCACGCGCAATACGCCATCCTCCTTGACGCGTTCGAGGGTGCTGGGTTTTTCAACGCAGGCACCGAGCATCAGGAAGAGTCCGGTTGCGAGGAGCCATCTGGCGCATCGCTGGCGCAAAGCAGTGTGGGCGAACATAGGGTGCAGTATACGCAAAGGACCGGCGGCGCCATATCTCGACAATATGTGGCTTGTCTGGTAGCACGTCGCTGTGCCTGCGACAGGGCGCAGCAGGTCGTGGGAGCGGGCTTGCCCCGCGATTCGCCTGTTCAGGCAGTCTCTGTGCCGGCAGGTGTCATCGCGGGGCAAGCCCGCTCCCACGATGAAATCCCCTGGATTTTTTTGACCCGCAAGTCCGGTTCCACCGCCCGGCAGCATTGGCTTTGAGCGGGTGCCGAAAGCCTGCGAATTAGGCTAGAATGCACGGCCTCTAAGCACACCCCTTCCTGAGGCTGTCCCGACGATGTTGATCCTGCGCGGCGCTCCTGCCCTTTCTGCCTTTCGCCACGGTAAATTACTCGAGCAACTGAGCCAGAAAGTCCCCGCTGTTACTGGTTTGTATGCCGAATTCGCCCACTTCGCCGACGTCGACGGCGAGCTGACCGCCGACCAGCAGCAGGTGCTGGGCCGTCTGCTCAAGTACGGCCCGAGCGTGCCGGTGCAGGAGCCAGCCGGCCGCCTGTTCCTGGTCGTGCCGCGCCTGGGCACCATCTCGCCCTGGGCATCCAAGGCCAGCGACATCGCCCACAACTGCGGCCTGCAGTCGATCCAGCGCCTGGAGCGCGGCATCGCCTACTACGTCGCCGGTAGCATCTCCGACGCCGACGCCCAGGTGCTTGCCGCCGAGCTGCACGACCGCATGACCCAGCGCGTGCTGGCCAGGCTGGAAGACGCAGGCGACCTGTTCAGTTATGCCCAGCCCAAGCCGATGACCTCGGTGGACATCCTCGCCGGTGGCCGCGCCGCCCTGGCGCAGGCCAACATCGACCTGGGCCTGGCCCTGGCCGAAGACGAGATCGACTACCTGGTCAATGCTTTCCAGGGGCTCAAGCGCAACCCGAACGACATCGAACTGATGATGTTCGCCCAGGCCAACTCCGAGCACTGCCGCCACAAGATCTTCAACGCCAGCTGGGACATCGACGGCCAGGCGCAGGAGAAGAGCCTGTTCGGCATGATCAAGAACACCTACCAGATGCACAGCGAAGGCGTGCTGTCTGCGTACAAGGACAACGCCTCGGTGATCGTCGGCAGCGTCGCCGGCCGCTTTTTCCCGAACCCTGAGACCCGCCAGTACGGCGCGGTGCAGGAACCGGTGCATATCCTGATGAAGGTCGAGACGCACAACCACCCGACCGCCATCGCCCCGTTCTCCGGCGCCTCCACCGGCTCCGGCGGCGAAATCCGCGACGAAGGCGCCACCGGCCGTGGCGCCAAGCCCAAGGCTGGCCTGACTGGCTTCACCGTGTCCAACCTGCGTATCCCGGGCTTCGAGCAGCCATGGGAGAAGCCTTACGGCAAGCCTGAGCGTATCGTCGACGCCCTCGACATCATGATCGAAGGCCCACTGGGCGGCGCCGCGTTCAACAACGAATTCGGCCGCCCGGCGCTGACCGGCTACTTCCGCACCTTCGAGCAGGGCATCAACACCCCGCACGGTGAAGAAGTCCGTGGCTACCACAAGCCGATCATGCTCGCCGGCGGCATGGGCAACATCCGTGAAGACCACGTGCAGAAGGGCGAGATCACCGTCGGCGCCAAGCTGATCGTGCTCGGCGGCCCGGCCATGCTGATCGGCCTGGGTGGCGGCGCCGCTTCGTCGGTGGCCACCGGTGCCAGCTCCGCCGACCTGGACTTCGCTTCGGTGCAGCGCGAAAACCCGGAAATGGAGCGCCGTTGCCAGGAGGTCATCGACCGCTGCTGGCAGCTGGGCGACAAGAACCCGATTGCCTTCATCCACGACGTCGGCGCCGGTGGTATTTCCAACGCCTTCCCGGAACTGGTCAACGACGGTGGCCGCGGTGGCCGTTTCGAACTGCGCAACGTGCCCAACGACGAGCCGGGCATGGCCCCGCACGAAATCTGGTCCAACGAATCGCAGGAGCGCTACGTGCTGGCGGTCAGCGCCGAAGATTTCGAGCGCTTCCAGGCTATCTGCGAGCGCGAGCGCTGCCCGTTCGCCGTGGTCGGTGAGGCCACCGAAGAACCGCACCTGACCGTTACCGACAGCCACTTCGCCAACACGCCGGTGGACATGCCGCTGGACGTGCTGCTGGGCAAGCCGCCGCGCATGCACCGCTCGGTCACCCGCGAAGCGGAGCTGGGCGATGAGTTCGACCCGAGCACCCTGGACCTGAATGACTCGGTCGAGCGCGTCCTGCGCCACCCGGCCGTGGCCAGCAAGAGCTTCCTGATCACCATCGGCGACCGTACCATCACCGGCCTCGTGGCCCGCGACCAGATGGTCGGCCCGTGGCAGGTACCGGTGGCCGACTGCGCCGTCACCGCCACCAGCTTCGACGTCTACACCGGTGAAGCCATGGCCATGGGTGAGCGTACGCCGCTGGCCCTGCTCGACGCCCCTGCCTCTGGCCGTATGGCGATCGGCGAGACCCTGACCAACCTGGCCGCCTCGCGCATCGAGAAGCTGTCCGACATCAAGCTGTCGGCCAACTGGATGTCCGCCGCCGGTCACCCGGGTGAAGACGCCCGCCTGTACGACACCGTCAAGGCCGTCGGCATGGAGCTGTGCCCGGAGCTGGGCATCACCATCCCGGTCGGCAAAGACTCGATGTCGATGAAGACCCAGTGGAGCGAAGCGGGCGAGCAGAAGAGCGTCACCTCGCCAATGTCGCTGATCATCACCGGCTTCGCCCCGGTCACCGACATCCGCAAGACCCTGACCCCGCAGCTGCGCATGGACAAGGGCGAAACCGACCTGATCCTGATCGACCTGGGCCGTGGCAAGAACCGCATGGGCGCCTCGATCCTGGCGCAGACCCACGGCAAGCTGGCCGCCCAGGCGCCGGACGTCGATGACGCCGAAGACCTCAAGGCGTTCTTCGCCGTGATCCAGGGGCTGAACGAAGACGGCCACCTGCTGGCCTACCACGACCGTTCCGACGGTGGCCTGCTGACCACCGTGCTGGAAATGGCCTTCGCCGGCCACTGTGGCCTGGAGCTGGAACTGGGCAACCTGACTAGCAAGCGCGAGAAAGTCGCGGCCATCCTCTTCAACGAAGAGCTGGGCGCGGTGATCCAGGTCCGTCAGGACGCCACGCCGGATGTGCTGGCGCAGTTCAGCGCCGCTGGCCTGGGCGAGGATTGCGTCGCCGTGATCGGCCAGCCGATCAACAACGGTGAAGTCCTGATCAACTTCGAAGGCGAAGAACTGTTCAACGGCGACCGTCGCCTGCTGCAGCGCCAGTGGGCCGAGACCAGCTACCAGGTCCAGCGCCTGCGCGACAACGCCGACTGCGCCGACCAGGAATTCAACGCCCTGCTCGAAGAAGACAACCCGGGCCTGTCGGTCAAGCTGGGCTACGACGTCAACCAAGACATCGCCGCGCCGTACATCAAGAAGGGTGTGCGCCCGCAAGTGGCGATCCTGCGTGAGCAGGGCGTCAATGGCCAGGTCGAGATGGCTGCGGCCTTCGACCGCGCAGGCTTTGCTGCCATCGACGTGCACATGAGCGACATCCTCGCCGGCCGTGTCGACTTTGAAGCGTTCAAGGGCCTGGTGGCCTGCGGCGGCTTCTCCTACGGCGACGTGCTGGGTGCCGGTGAAGGCTGGGCCAAGTCGGCGCTGTTCAACGCCCGTGCCCGCGATGCCTTCCAGGCCTTCTTCGAGCGTACCGACAGCTTCGCCCTGGGCGTGTGCAACGGTTGCCAGATGATGTCCAACCTGCACGAGCTGATCCCGGGCACCGAGTACTGGCCGCACTTCGTGCGCAACCGCTCGGAGCAGTTCGAGGCCCGCGTGGCCATGGTCGAGGTGCAGAAATCCAACTCGATCTTCCTCCAGGGCATGGCCGGTTCGCGCATGCCGATCGCCATCGCCCACGGCGAAGGCCATGCCGAGTTCGCCAGCGAGGAAGCACTGCTGGAAGCCGACCTGTCCGGTTGCGTGGCCCTGCGCTACGTCGACAACCACGGCAAGGTCACCGAAGCCTACCCGGCCAACCCGAACGGCTCGCCGCGTGGCATCACCGGCCTGACCAGCCGCGACGGCCGCGTGACCATCATGATGCCGCACCCGGAGCGTATGTTCCGCGCGGTGCAGAACTCCTGGCGCCCGGATGAGTGGCAGGAAGACGCGGCGCTGATGCGCATGTTCCGCAATGCGCGGGTGTGGGTGAACTGAGGGTGTACAAGCTCGCCTTCTTCGTCCCCGACAGCCATGTCGAGGTGGTCAAGGCCGCCGTGTTCGCCGCCGGTGGCGGACGCATCGGCGACTACGACCACTGCGCCTGGCAGACCCTCGGCCAGGGCCAGTTCCGCCCGTTGGACGGCAGCCAGCCGTACCTCGGGCAGACCGGCCAGGTCGAGGTGGTCGAGGAGTGGAGGGTGGAGCTGGTGGTGGCTGATGCGCTGATCGGCCAGGTGGTTGCTGCGCTCAAGCAAAGCCACCCGTATGAAACGCCGGCTTATGAGGTCTGGCCGCTGGCCGATTTCTAAGGCTAGTGCCATCGCTGTAGGAGCGGCCTTGTGCCGCGAAAGGGCTGCGCAGCAGCCCCGGCAATCTTGACGAAAACGCCGGAATTCTGGGGCCGCTTTGCGGCCCTTTCGCGGCACAAGGCCGCTCCTACATGTCTTGCAGCGCCTGGCTCAATCCAGGCGCTCGCGCTCCCACCAACAGATGCCACACCCCACCCGCCTGCGGACTCACCCCCAGGCACCCCAGCGCGATCAAGCGTTCCTGCTCTACCTTGCCCTCATCCCTGACCCTTACCCGCAGCCGGCTCGAGGCCACGCACTGCGCCTCCAGCACATTCTCGCGCCCGCCCAGGGCCTGCAGCCATTCATCCGCAACGACCGTCTCGGTGACCACGGCGGCCTTCTCGGCAACCGGTGCCGCCACCCGCGCATGGGGCAGTTCTGCGCGAATCTCGTCGGCCAGCGCATCGGCCATCGGCCCCACCACCACCTGCAGGCTGCCACCGGTACCGGGACGCACCACCGCGAGGGCGCCGAGGGCTTTCAGGTCCTGGTCGCGGGCCAGGTTGCGGTCGGCCAGTACCAGGCGCAGGCGCGTGGTGCAGGCATCGACGCCCTGCAGGTTGGCCGCGCCGCCGAGGGCGTCGATGTAGCGTCGGGCCCGTGGCGCATCGCTGCCCTCGGCCTGGCTGGCCGCCTGTTCTTCGCGGCCGGGTGTCTTCAGGTCGAAACGGCGGATGCAGTAGTCGAACACGAAGTAGTAGACCAACCCATAGAGCACGCCCACCGGGAACACCAGCCAGCCGTTGCTCGAGCGTCCCCAGCCCAGGGCCATGTCGATGCCGCCGCCGGAGAAGGTGAAGCCCAGGCGGATCCCCAACAGGTCGCAGATGGCCATGGACAACCCGGTCAGCAGTGCATGGATCATGTACAGCAGCGGCGCCAGGAACATGAAGGCGAATTCGATCGGCTCGGTCACTCCGGTCAGCGCCGAGGTCAGTGCCATCGACAGCAGCACCCCGCCGATCAGCTTGCGCCGCTGTGGCAGGGCGTGGCGGTACATGGCCAGGCAGGCGGCGGGCAGGCCGAAGATCATCACCGGGAACATGCCGGTCATGAACTGCCCGGCGTCAGGGTCGCCGGCGAAGAAGCGCGCCAGATCGCCGGTGACCACCTGGCCGCTGGCCGCCTGGAAGCTGCCGAAGACGAACCACACCAGGTTGTTGAGGATATGGTGCAGGCCGGTGATGATCAGCAGCCGGTTGAGCACGCCGAAGAAAAACGCGCCGATGCTGCCGCTCTCCAGCATCAGCTGGCCGAGTTCGTTGATGCCGTGCTGGATCGGCGGCCAGATCAGGCCGAACAGCAGCCCGAGAAACACCGCCGATACCCCGGTGGCGATCGGCACGAAGCGCCGGCCGCCGAAGAACGCCAGGTAGTCCGGCAGCTGGATGTCCTTGAAGCGGTTGTACAAGCCGCCGCCGAGCAGGCCGCAGATGATGCCGGCGAGCATGCCCATGTCGATCTTCGGATCGATCACCTTCAGCGTCGCCACCAGCACCAGGTAGCCGATGGCGCCGGCCAGGCCCGCGGTGCCGTTGTTGTCGCGGGCGAAGCCGACGGCGATGCCGATGGCAAAGATCAGCGCCAGGTTGGCGAAGATCGCTTGCCCGGCGTCATGCACCAGGGCGATGTCGAGCAGGTCAGTGTCGCCCAGGCGCAGCAACAGGCCGGCGATGGGCAGGATGGCGATGGGCAGCATCAAGGCGCGGCCGAGCCGCTGCAGGCCCTGGATGAAGTGCTGGTACATGGTGCGCTCCGATTATTGTTGTAGGGCCACGGGGGCCGCTGGTTGGGCGTTGGGTTGCGCGGCGAAGTCACGGCAGGCCTGGCGTACCGCACCGGCGCTGGCCAGGCCCAGCAGGCCCTGGCTGAAGCGGCGGCAGGCACTGGCATCGAGCTGGCGGACCAGAGCCTTGATCTCGCCGATCTGCGGCGCGCTGACCGACAGCTCGGCCACGCCCAGGCCGACCAGCACGGGCGTGGCCAGCGGATCGGAGGCCAGCGCGCCGCACACGCCGACCCAGCGCCCGTGTTTCGCCGCACCCTGGCAGGTCAGCCCGATCAGGCGCAGCAGTGCCGGGTGCAGGGCATCGACCCGCGCGGCCAGCCCGGCATGGTCACGGTCCATGGCCAGGGTGTACTGGGACAGGTCGTTGGTACCGATGGAAAAGAAGTCTGCGTGCTCGGCCAGACGCTCGGCGAGCAGCGCCGCGGCCGGCACCTCGATCATCACCCCCAGTTCGGCGCGAGTCGTCACGCCCAGCTCGGCGGCCAGCCGGTCGAGGCGCTGGCGGATGGCGATCAGCTCGTCGACCTCGGTGACCATCGGCAGCATGATTCGGCAGCGCCGCTGCGGGCTGACCTGGAGCAGGGCGCGCAGTTGCTGGTCGAGCAGCTCCGGGCGCACCTGGCCCAGGCGGATGCCGCGCAGGCCCAGTACCGGGTTGGCCTCGGCCGGCAAGGGCAGGTAGTCGAGCTGCTTGTCGCCGCCGACGTCGATGGTGCGGATGATCACCGGGCGCTCGGCCATGGCGTCGAGCACCGCCTGGTAGGCGTTGCGCTGCTCGGCCTCGTCCGGTGCGGTGGGGCGGTCGATGAACAGGAACTCGCTGCGCAGCAGGCCGATGCCGTCGGCGCCCTGGGCCAGGGCCTGGGCGGCCTCTTCGGCGCTGGCGACGTTGGCCGCGACCTCGATCAGCTGGCCATCGCGGGTACGCGCGCCTTGCTGCGCGGCAGCCTGCTGGCGCTGGCGGATTTCGCGGCGTTGCTGCAGGTGGCAGTGGACCTCGGCCAGGCGTTGTGGGGCGGCCTGGGTTTCCAGGCGACCCTGGTCGGCGTCCAGCACCAGCGGCGTGCCGGCGGGCAGGTCGAGCAGCGCTTCGCCCACGGCCACCAGGCATGGCAGGCCGCGGGCGCGGGCGAGGATGGCGACGTGCGAGGTGGCGCCACCGGCGGCCATGCAAAGCCCGGCGACATCATGGCGGGCGAGCAGCAGCAGGTCGGAGGGGGTCAGTTCGTGGGCGACGACGATGGCCGCCGGCGGCAGGCGCAGTTGCCGGGTTTCGCCGAGCAGGGCGCGCAGCACCCGCTGCTGCAGGTCGTACAGGTCGTTGGCGCGCTCGGCCAGCAACGGGTTGCCGAGGCTGCGCAGGACCTGGCACTGGGTCTCGATGGCGCGGCTCCAGGCATGGCTGGCGGCGACGCCGCCGGCGATATGCTGGCGGGCGTCACCGAGCAGGGCCGGGTCGTCGAGCAGGGCCAGGTGGGCCTCGAGTATCGCCGCCGCGTCCTCCTGGCCGCGAGGCAGGTGCCGCCAGTCGCGGTCGATGGCGTGGCGGACTTCGGCCAGGGCAGTGTTCAACGCCTGGTGCTGCTCGGCGGGATCGTTGTCGCCGCTGTCCGCCGGCAGGCTGATGCCGTCCAGGCGCGCCAGTGGCCCGAGGGCGAGGCCTGGGGCGGCGCAGACGCCGTTGAGCACGCCGGGCTCGGCATTGGGTGTGGGCGTGGCGACGCTGGTGGGCACGTGGGTGGCATGGCGCTCACCGACCGAGGCGGTCTGCACGGCGACGATCAACGCCTGCAGCGCGGCCTGGCTGTCCGGCCCAGTGCAGATAAGCTCGACCTCTGCGCCCTCGCCAACGCCCAGGCCCATGACTGCCACCAGGCTGGTGAGGTCGGCCTCGCGCTCGGCGAAACGCAGCACCGCATGGCTCTGGAAGCCTTGCGCGGTCTGGCGCAGCAGGGCGGCGGGGCGGGCGTGCAGGCCACCGTGATGAGCAACCCGGGCATGACCACTTGCACGCTCATGGCTGACCGGTCGTATATCAGCTTCGCTGTCCGTGGCCTCGACCTCCAGCAGCGCCGCGCCAAGGCGCGCAGTGCCTGTCTCCAGCCGCATCAGGCCAAAGCCCGGGCCATTGCTGACCAGCATCACGGTGACCAGGCTGACGCAGTGCTGGGCCACCAGGTCCATGTCGAAGCGCACCAGCGGTTGTCCCAGGGTCACCTGGTCGCCCAGCGCCACCAGCGGCGAGAAGCCGCGCCCCTGCAACTGCACGGTGTCGACACCGATATGCAAAAGGACTTCCGCACCATTGGCCGCGCGCAGGGTCAGCGCATGGCCGGTGCGCGCCAGTTGCACCACTTCGCCGGCGCAGGGCGCGTGCAGCACGTCGTTCAACGGGTCGATGGCGACGCCGTCGCCCAAAGTGCCGCTGCTGAACACCGGATCCGGTACCTGGTCCAGCGGTACCTGCGGTCCGGCGAGCGGGGCATGGAGGATAATCTTGTTATTGTCGGGCATGCGCTGTTCCTCGCGGCTTCACTGCGTGCAGGTCACTTTGCTCAGGTGACGCGGTTGGTCGGGGTCGAGGCCGCGGGCCTCGGCCAGGGCCGCGGCCATGATGTAGAAGCTCTGGATCGCCAGCAGCGGGTCCAGGGCCGGGTGTTCGGCGCAGCTCAGGGTGAGGTCGCGCCCGGCGATATCGGCCGGCGCCGCCAGCAGCACGCGGGCGCCGCGCTGGCGCATGTCGGCGGCCAGTTGCAGCAGCCCGGCCTGCTCGACGCCACGGGGGGCGAACACCAGCAGCGGGTACTGGGCATCGATCAGGGCCATCGGGCCATGGCGCACTTCGGCGCTGCTGAAGGCCTCGGCCTGGATCACCGAGGTTTCCTTGAGTTTGAGCGCGGCTTCCTGGGCGATGGCAAAGCCCGCGCCACGGCCGATCACCATCAGGCGCTCGCTGTCACGCAGGGTGTCGATGACCGGGCTCCAGTCCTGCGCCGCGGCCTCGCGCAGCTGCGCGGGCAGGGCCAGGCCGGCTTCCAGCAGGGCGCGGTCCTGGCCCCAGTGGGCGACCAGGCGGGCGCTGGCAGCCAGGGTGGCGACGAAGCTTTTGGTCGCCGCCACCGACAGCTCAGGGCCTGCGCACAGCGGCAAGTGGTGCTGGCAGGCCTGCTCCAGGGGCGAGCCTTCGGCGTTGACCAGCGAGACCGTGGTCGCCCCGCACTGGCCCAGGCGCCGCAGGCTGTCGACCAGGTCCGGGCTCTGGCCCGACTGCGAGAAGCCCAGCGCCACCTGGCCACGCACCCGCAGCGGCGCCTGCTGCAGGGTCACCACCGACATCGGCAGCGAAGCCACCGGCAGACCCAGCTGCTGCATGGCGATGTAGGCGAAGTAGCTGGCGGCGTGGTCCGAGCTGCCCCGGGCCACGGTCAGCGCCACTTGCGGATCGAGCCGGCGCAGCTGTTCGGCCAGGGTTTGCAGGCGTGGGTCCAGCGTCTGCGTCTGACGTTCGACGACCTCGGCGCAGGCGCGGGCTTCTTCGAGCATCCTTGAACTCATGCGGTTTCTCCTTCGATCATCACGGCGGTCAGGTTCAGTTGGCGGTCCAGCAGCACCGCATCGGCCCAGGCGCCCGCTTGCAGGCGGCCACGGTCGGCGATGCCGAGATAATCGGCGGGATGGAGTGACAGGCGCTCGGACGCTTCGGCCAGCGGCAGGCCGATCTTCACCAGATTGCGTAGCGCTTGGTCCATGGTCAGGGTACTGCCGGCCAGGGTGCCGTCGGGCAGGCGCACGCCGCCCAGGCACTTGGTCACGGTGTGGCTGCCCAGGCGGTATTCGCCATCGGGCATGCCGGCGGCGGCGGTGGAGTCGGTCACGCAGTACAGGCAGGGGATCGAGCGCAGGGCCACGCGCATGGCGCCGGGGTGCACGTGCAGCAGGTCGGGAATCAGTTCGGCGTAGCGGGCGTGGGCCAGGGCCGCGCCGACGATGCCCGGCTCGCGGTGGTGCAGCGGGCTCATGGCGTTGTACAGGTGGGTGAAGCTGGTGGCGCCGGCCTCCAGGGCCGCCACGCCTTCTTCGTAGCTGCCCAGGGTGTGGCCGATCTGCAGGCGGATGCCGCGCTGGCTCAGGGCCTGGATCAGCGGCAGGTGACCAGCGACTTCCGGGGCGATGGTGATGACCCTGATCGGCGCCAGGGCCAGGTATTGCTCGACCTCGTCGAGCAGCGCCTGGTGGGCGAAGTTCGGCTGCGCGCCGAGCTTGCCGGGGTTGATGTACGGGCCTTCCAGGTGCACGCCGAGGATGCGCGCGCCCTGGCGCGGTTGCCTGAGGTGTTCGCCCAGTTCGGCGAGCACGCGGGTCAGCTCCTCGCGGGGCGCGGTCATGGTGGTGGCCAGCAGCGAGGTGGTGCCGAAGCGCCGATGGGTGCGGGCGATGGTGGCGAAGGCGTCGCCGCCCTGCATGATGTCGCTGCCGCCACCGCCGTGCACGTGCAGGTCGATGAACCCGGGCAGCAGGTACGGCAGGTCGTTGGCCTGCGGGTCGCACGGCGTGCCGTCGATGGCCCGGATGCGGCCGTTTTCCAGGTGCAGTTGTCCGCGCACCCAGCCGTCGGGGGTGAGGATATTGGCGATGTCCATGGGGGCTCCGGTCAGCGTCGCAGTTCGGCGACGAAGTCGTAGTAGTCGTTGCGGCAGTAGGTGTCGGTCAGCTCGATGGCGGTGTTGTCGTCGAGGTAGCCGATGCGGGTCATCAGCAGCATGGCGGTGCCGGGGGCGATGCCCACCTGGGCGGCCAGCTCTTCGCTGGCGTTGATTGCGCGGATGTGTTGCAGGGCGCGGACCACCGGACGGCCGAGCCGGTCGAGGTGCTGGTAGAGCGAGTCGCCGATGGCCTGCGGGTCGCCGAGCAGGCGGGCGGGCAGGGTGCTGACCTCCACCGCCATGACGATATCGTCGGCCTTGCGCAGGCGCTTGAGGTGGACCACCTGGTCGGTGGGCGACAGGCCGAGGCGGATCAGTTCGTCGTTGCTCGGGGTGCCGATGCTGCGCTCAAGCCACTGGGAGCTGGGCACGAAGCCTTTCATGCGCAGCATTTCGCTGAAGCTCGACAGGCGTGACAGGGGTTGTTCGAGGCGTGGGGTGATGAAGGTGCCGGAGCCCTGGATGCGATGGATCAGGCCTTGTTCGAGCAGGACCTCGAGGGCCTTGCGCGCGGTGACCCGGGAGATGTCCAGGGTTTCGCTGAGGGTGCGCTCCGAGGGCAGCGCCTGGTCGGCGGTCCATTGGCCGGCGTGGATGGCCTGCTCAAGGTTGCGCGCCAGCTGCAGGTAGAGCGGGGTGGCGCTGGTGTCGTCGGGGCGCAGGGCCGATAGAGGACGCATGGGCGGTGTCCGATATTGTTGTTGGGTGGAAAATTAATACCACTTTAATACCAGGTCAATACCACTGGTCAGGTTATCTGTCGTAATCCCTGGGGGCGCTTTGCGCCCCTTTCGCGGCACAAGGCCGCTCCTACAGGGATGCGCGTACTCCTGTGTAGGAGCGGCCTTGTGCCGCGAAAGGGCTGTGAAACAGCCCCAGCGATCTCAAGAACTGTCAGATATTTCCGAATCTGAAACCAAATGCTTCAGCCAACAAAGCTTGGGAACTATCCTACGCGCTTGCCGGAAGCCGCCGCATTGTCGGGGAAATACCCCAGGGATAACTTCATCGGGTCGCCAGATTTGGTGACCAGGGTGTGAGAATCCTGGAGTACAAGTTTTTCGGCAGTCCCTTCATGGCAGCCGTGCACGGGCAGACTTCGGTCTGACCGGGTTTCTTGTGCCCCGGATTCTCACCCCGTTCACGGCTGCCACCCTTTGTCTTGTGAGAATTGCCATGGGATGGCGCTTCCTTGGAACGCACAAGAGTTGGACCTATGAAAAAAATCGTCCCCGATCCACCCCGTCTCGCACCCTTCATCAGTATCCGTTCCACGCTCACCCGCGAGGAGGCGATGGCCGCTGCTGTCGAGGTAGCCACCGCCATCTCCGATGTGCTCGATATCTACTTCCAGACCGAACCCGGTGAAGTTCAGGACCGCCTGTTCACCGCCAGCGACTACCTAGGCCAACTGGCCTGCGCCCTGCTCGAACACAAACCGGAGGCCCGACCATGACTCGTGGCCATACCGCAGGCCGTACGGTCTGCCTGGACCTGTTCAAGGTCGAGCCGGGTGTTTCCTTCGAGGACGCCTTCAGCGAGTTGTCGGTGCTGCTCGGCTGCATCCGCCACCTGACCTGCGAGGCGGAAATGGAGGGTGACCTGTTGGCCGGCAGCTCGGCGCGGATCCTCAGTGCCATGGCCAAGGCGTTGATCGATGACATGGAGGTGGGGTTGAACCGTTCCGGTTGAGCCGATGGCCCTATCGCGGGGCAAGC